>JABJMI010000044.1 GCA_018659505.1 Planctomicrobium sp. | reverse complement strand
GCGTTTTTGCACCAAGCTTGATTCGGGTCAGCAAGTAAATCAAAGAAATTTGACCACTGGTCTGAATCTTTATGTGCATACAAGAATCGCCATTCCTGCTCATTGTATGTGGACGGCGCCCAACGAGCGGCTTCGAATAAAAGATTCGTAGCTTCTTGTGAGACTCCCTCTCCGTTCATGGCTCGGGGTGACCAGCGGTTCAGAAAAAGTTCTTCAATTGGATGGTCTGCAGAGCGGTGCTCCAACGGGTTTGGTAAGTCAGACATGAGGAATTCCTGATTGAGGTGATCGATGTAAGTTCGATGTAGAATTATGGTTAATGAAGAGTTGTCTTTGGGATCATTTGCGTAAAAGTTAACAATTCAACAATAGTTGAGAACGCGGATTGACACGGATATTGCGGATTAACACAGATTCTTTAATCCGTGAAAATCTGCGTCATCCGCGAATATCCGTGTTCTAAATTTTACAAGTTCATCGGATCATAGTCACTTTCAAGATCTTGATCAGTCAGAATTCTGCGAACAGCCATTTTTTTGTATACTGAATGTTTCACAGATCATCTTTGCTTTATTGTACTTTAGGATTCAATCGTGTCGGCGGACGTTACAACAGACTCATCCTCTTCAATGAGTGAAACAAACGATCAGCAGTTTGTGAACATTGCAGCGTACCTGTTTGTGACTCTGGATGAGTTAGAGAGTCGAAAGAAAGACCTGAAAAAGCTTTGTCAGAATCTGAGCTTGAAAGGCACGATTTTATTGACTCCCGAGGGAATCAATATATTCATCGCTGGTCTGCGAAGAGATATTGATGGGCTTCTTGCACATCTTAGGCAAGACCCGGTACTCGCTGACCTTCCCGTCAAAGAAAGCTTCAGCGATTATCAACCATTCAAACGGATGCTGATCAAGATTAAAAATGAGATCATCGTTTTTAGTGTCGATGGGGTTGATCCACGGCAGCACACTTCGAGGAAAATCCAAGCTCAACAGTTGAAAGAGTGGCTTGATGCGGGCAAAGAGGTCATGCTGCTCGACACAAGAAACGATTACGAAGTGAAAGTCGGAACCTTCGAGAACGCTGTCCCGATTGGCGTCGATCACTTTCGCGATTTCCCCAAAGCTGTTGAGCAACTCCCAGAAGAGACCAAAGACCGACCGATTGTCATGTTCTGTACGGGAGGGATTCGCTGCGAAAAAGCGGGACCATTTATGGAGCAAGCAGGCTTTCAAGACGTCTATCAATTAGATGGCGGAATTCTCAAGTATTTCGAGGAGTGTGGCGGAGAACACTACGACGGCGAATGTTTTGTCTTCGATAAACGGGTCGCACTCGACTCGAACCTGAAAGAGACAGAGACCGCTCAATGTTATGCGTGTCTGGCTCCGCTCTCGAAAGACGATCAGGAATCCCCATTCTACTATCCACCTCATTCATGCCCACATTGCTATGAAGCGCCCGAAGAGCAGGAGAATCGCCTGCGAAAGAAGCGACTCGAAAAGTTAGCTGAAGTGACGAATCCGTTGCCGGGTTCGATCGCTTATGAGAACGTGTTGCCGCTGAATGTTGAAAAGCGGTTTGACCAAATGACGCTGCTGGAATTTCTAATTCAACGCCATCCTCACATGGGTGAGGAGTATTGGAAAGAAGAGTGTGAAACAGGAAAAATTCATCGAAGAGGAGAAGCTGTCTCAGGTGACTTGATCGTCCGCTCGGGAAATCAATTTGCCCACCTCATTCCAGCGACGATTGAACCGCCTGTCAACGTAGACATTGAGATTCTGCACGAGGATGACTCACTTGTGGTCGTCAATAAACCGGCTCCGTTGCCAGTTCATCCAAGTGGACGTTTCAATCGAAACACGCTGCAATGGATATTGGGTGAAGTCTTTTATCCTTTACGATTACGACCAGCACATCGGCTCGATGCGAATACAACTGGTGTTGTTGTCTTTTGTAAAACCCGGAATGTTTCACGAGTGGTTCAACCTCAATTTGAAGATGGTTCCGTCGAGAAGGTCTATCTGGCTCGTGTGCAAGGGCATGTCGGGTGGGAATCAATGACTTGCGATGCGGGGATTAGCCGGGAAGCAGGTTCGCACGGTTGCAGAACAATTGATGAGACTGAGGGTCTCTCAGCTCTTACTGAATTCGAGCGGGTTGCCCATTTGGAAGATGGGACCACTTTGTTACGTGCGTTTCCTAAAACCGGTCGCACGAACCAGATTCGCATTCACCTGTGGCATCTTGATCATCCGATAGTTGGCGATCCATTATACCTGGAAGACAATCAACTTGGTGAAACGCAAACATCAGAACTTGACCAACCAATGTGTTTGCATGCTGCTGAAATTTCATTGAAGCACCCTGACGTAGATGAGCGAATGGTCTTCTCGACATCCGTTCCGACATGGGCAGAACTCTCCTGATTTCTTCGAGGATTTTATCGACTCTTGCCACCGTACATGTCTCGTTAAAAAAATACGGAGGCACTGAAATATGGAGAAGATAAGTTCTTCAGGCTGTGTTTCTACAAGTTATAGAAAACAGATCGCCAGCAGGCGTCACTCATTGTGCGGGTTGGTCTTCGACACTGTGTTTGAGTCTTGCTAAAGTATTTGATCAGGGACGTGAAGACACTCGCGAAATCGCGAGGAACTTGTCCAACAATAGTGACGTAATAAGTCTCTTGGAAAGTTTCTGTTAATCCACCCAACGCAGCTGCAAACTGAACAAAAATAGAAATCCTCCGGCACAGTTTTTTATGATCGAAACTTAGAAGTGTAAGATCTTTTTTTTGTTTGGATTCCTTGCAGCTCACGAGAATTACGCCCTGCGATATGATTGAACGGTTTGAATTCAGTGAGACGACAGAAATGAAAAACATCGCAATTGCACGCAGGAGATTTCTCTACAATCTGGGAGCGTCGGTCGGTTCGATTGCGTTCTCTGCGATGTTGGCTGCGGAAGAGCAGAAGACTGCGACCGCAAGTGGTCCGCTCTCTCCGAAGAAAGGTCATTTCAATTCCAAAGCGACGAACTGCATCTTCCTGACGATGGAAGGTGGTCCCTCTCATATCGATACTTTTGATCCGAAGCCAAAACTGAAAGAGCTACATCTTAAAGAATTTCAGCGTAGCGGCGAAATGAAATCTGCGATGGAAAGTGGTAAACGCTATTTCGTGCAAAGCCCTTTCAAATTCCAGAAAGCTGGCGAGAGCGGAGCCGATATTTCAACTCAGTGGAAACATCTCGCCCAAAATGTAGACGATATTTGCTTCTATCGCGGTTGCCAGGTTGATTCGGTGAACCATCCGACGGCGATGTATCAACTCAATTCTGGAAACCGCTTCGGTGGTGATCCCGCGATGGGAGCTTGGGTCACTTACGGACTTGGATCACAAAACCAAAATCTGCCCGGTTATATGGTGTTGCCTGAAGTCTCCTATCCACAAGGCGGGGCAGCGAACTGGGGCAATGGATTCCTACCGGCACATTATCAGGGGACGCCATTGCGTTCGCAGGGAGCACCGATTCTCGATCTCATGCCGATGTCGCATGTCACTCGCGAACATCAACGTGAGAACCTCGACTTACTCTCACACCTGAATTCGATTCATCAATCTCGACACTCAACTCATGATGAACTTGCAGCCAGAATGGATGCTTATGAGCTAGCTTTCCGAATGCAAGCTGAAGTGCCGGAGTTACTCGATCTCAGTCAAGAAGATCAGAAAACTCAAACGCTATACGGTATCGGACAAGAACCAACAGATGCTTTTGCGAAGCGATGTTTACTTGCCCGTAAAATGGTGGAGAATGGAGTCCGTTTTGTGCAACTTTACGCCGGTTCTTGGGATTCGCACGACTATATCGAACGCGCTCACGGTAATCTCATCAGTCGGGTCGATCAACCGATTTCGGCACTATTGACTGATCTTAAACAGCGAGGATTACTCGAGAACACTCTTGTCGTTTGGTGTGGGGAGTTCGGTCGCTCACCGGATAATGGAGTCCGAGGAGGAACAGCCTACGGTCGCGATCATAATCCGAAAGCGATGACGATCTGGATGGCAGGCGGCGGCGTCAAAGCAGGGCACACCATCGGAGCCACAGACGAAACCGGCGCCGAAGCCGCCGAGAACGTCCACCACATCCGCGACCTGCATATTACTCTTTTGAAGCTACTCGGACTCGATGACAACAAGCTGACATATTTCCACGGAGGTCGGTTCAAACAGCTAAGTCAGTTTGGCGGTGAAGTCATTCAAGAATTGATTGCTTAGGACTTGTCCCATCAAACTAAAACGCATCAATATCCTCCTTGGCGACTTGTGTGATTGGCAGAATTGGAAATACTGTAATTGGAAAAGCTGTAATCTGGGACATTCTATGAAGCTCTTGGACGGAGTTGGCTTGACGTCCTTGGGATACAGTTTCTAAACTCTTCGGTCGCAGAAGGAGCGGAATCATTCCGTCAATTGATTGCGGGTGTAGCTCAGTGGTAGAGCACCACGTTGCCAACGTGGTTGTCGAGGGTTCAAATCCCTTCACCCGCTCTTTTAATTCTGTTCAATGGTATTTTTAGATATTCTTGTTGAATCAGAATTTCGAGTTAAAACAGTGTTATAATATTGTACTAACGTGGTGTCCTGTGTTTTGGACACTTAATTCGGCCGTGATCCTCGGGATGACAGGCCGTTTGTTTTTAGGACTTTTCTAGTTTTTCCTTAAGAATTGCTGGCTTTCATCATTACTTGAACCAGAATTTCCTAGAGAATCCTAAGCTGATCTTAATAAAGTCAAACCAGCGATGCTGGGGGGTAGGCGAAGTGTCTGAAGAAGTACTCGATCAAAATGCCGACGCTGATGTGGCCGAAGAAACTAAAATGGACCTCAATGTCACTATTGAGGATGTTGGTCCCTGCAAAAAACACGTTCGGGTTGCCATTCCCCGAGCCTCAATTGATGAAATTCAAGGTGAAATCCTTGGAGAGTATGCCGAAAAGGCAGAAGTTCCAGGATTTCGGACCGGGAATGTTCCATCATCATTAGTTGCGAAACGCTTCAAAAGCGAAATTTCTGACCAGGTTAAGCAACGCGTCTTGATGGCGAGTCTCGAACAATTGGGAGAAGACTCAGATCTCGACCCGATTAACGAGCCAAACCTCGACCTCGATAGCATTGAAATCCCGGAAGAAGGGGACTTCGAATATGAGTTTGACGTAGAAGTTCGTCCTTCGTTTGAGATGCCACAGTACGAAGGATTAACAATCGAACAACCGAATCGGGAGACAACCGATGAGGAAGTCACCGCCTATCTTGAGCAGTTTAGAGAGCAATACGGAAAGCTTGTTCCAGTTGATGCTCCTGCTGAAGAAGGGGACTACGTCAATGTTGACATCTCAATCACACATGACGGAAAACCGCTCACAAAAATCGATGATGCTTCAGTTCGTGTGCGTCCGACGTTGCGTTTTCAAGATGCCGAGTTTGAAGGGTTCGCTGGGTTCATCTCTGGTGTCACAGCAGACGAATCACGGGAAACGGATTTAACCGTTTCCATGGAAGCCGACATCATTGGCATGCGTGGTGAAACTGTTCATGCAACTTTCAAGGTTCTTGATGTCAAAAGAATGGAAGTTCCTGAGCTGGATGAGGAATTCCTCGAACGGATTGGTGCTGAAACGGTTGATGATCTGCGAGAGCAGATTAAGGGCATGCTCGATCGTCAGGTGAAGTACGAACAACGCCAGGCGACTCGCAAACAAGTGATGGATAAAATCACTGAGTCCGCTGACTGGGATCTCCCAGAAGACCTCGTCAAAAAGCAGGTCGACAATGCGTTACGACGTGAAATCCTCGAAATGCAACAAGCCGGTTTCACCTCGAAAGAAATCTTGGTTCGAGAAAATGACCTTCGTCAACGCTCGCTGAGTATGACTCGTCAGAATCTGAAGCAACACTTTGTGCTAGATCGCATCGCTGAGGAAAAAGAGCTCGAAGTCACAAACGAAGACATCGAGATGGAAATCTTCAGCATGGCAATGCAAAAGGGTGAGAATCCTCGACGCGTACGTGCTCGCATGGTCAAGAACGGTTCCATTGAGAACCTCGAAGCCCAAATTCGTGAACGTAAGGCAGTTGATATCATTCTCGACAGTGCCGAAATCAAAGACGTCGAAATGCCACCTACTGTTTCAAACAATGTTGAAGCTTTAAATCGTTCAGTCTGCCACACGACATCACAGTCTGATGCAGAACTCGAGAATGATGATGAAGGTGACGAAGAATAATTTCACCAACGTGTGATAAAAAAAAGCACGAGACAATTGTCTCGTGCTTTTTTCATAGATTGGTATCTCACGTAGGCTCAACTCAATTCTGGAACCTGAATTCGTGGCGAATGTCTTAAACAAAATCGTTGACTATAAACGTGATGAAATCGCAGCTGCGAAAATCGCCCGCCCGCTGGCAGGCTTGCTTGATTCGATTGATCAAGCTCCGCCTGTTCGAGACTTTCTAGGATCGTTGAAAGCTCACCACCCGATGGGGCTGATTGCGGAAGTCAAACGGGCATCACCTTCTGCTGGCTTAATTCGAGAGGACTTCGATCCAGTTGAAATCGCAACGTGTTATGAGAGCAACGGGGCAGCTTGCATTAGTGTTCTTACCGACGAACATTTCTTTCAAGGTTCTCTTGAATACCTTCGGCAAGTTCGAGCGAACGTTGGGATCCCAGTTTTGCGGAAAGATTTCATTCTGGATCCCTATCAAGTCTACGAAGCAAGAAGCGTTGGGGCCGATGCAATTCTGTTGATCGCTGAATGTTTGACTGACTCTGAATTACATGACCTCAACGAATTGGCTCATAAGCTCGGAATGCAAACTCTGGTCGAAGTCTATGACCCAGAGAATATTGACCGCGTGTTGCAGCTTAATCCTCCATTGATCGGAGTGAACAATCGAAATCTGCAAACCTTTGAGACAAGCCTCGACCATACGATCACGCTAAGAAAACAAATTCCCGCAGAGATTCTACTGGTCGGAGAAAGCGGAATTCATACCCGAGAGGATGTGCTGAAACTTCAGTCCTCTGGAGCACACGCAATCCTCGTCGGCGAATCACTGATGCGTTCAGAAGACATCGGTCAACGTGTTCGAGAGATTTTGGGGTTGTGATCCAGACAGGCGGGTCTGCCAATTCAATGCCTGTGCAATTCCTTAACAGAGGTCATTGACCTTCATCTAATTTGAAGAGTTGATATTTTTTCATCGATAGCTGACCAGATTGCGAGGTCTGTTTTAGCTCTGGTCCCCAAGCTTCAATTTCATTTTGCCACGACGGGGCAAGTTCGTTCCACTCTTTTAAATTGTACTCATCCGGAATGGGGACTTCGACAAATCGCCAGAGATCGTTTAACTCCTTAAGTCGTGAAGGGCTGACAAAGTCGGTGTATCCGTACGTTGTTCGATAACGTAAGACCTCGTTCCAATTCACTAAAACATGAGTGATTCCCTCTTCGTGAAATCTCTCAGCGATCTCTTTCGCTGAGAGAAGTTCCCACTCCTTTTCTCCGAGCTTTCTAGACGTCCATTTTTCAAACAGAGAATGGTCAAACACGGTGTTGTATCGATATTCTAAATCGGCGTCGAAGACCATTGCTTCACCGACAAAGAGGACTCGATCACCCGGCGTCATTGCGTTTTCTGCAATCCTTAACGAGTCTGGTTTCACTTGTTCGCGAGCGACTTCGTAATCGATGAAGTAAGCGCTATAGCCACTGGCATCGGTCGTCATGAACGCAAAATTGTAGACCAGTGTTACGGCGAACAGGCAGGTGATTGACTTGCCGATCAGCAGCTGGGACAGCGAATTTCGATGTTGCCCAGTATGGAAAAATTCATAGACCACCACCCATGCGACGCCTGACAGGACTGCGATCACGGGTAAGACTGGAACCCAAAAACGATCGAGGAGATGCGTGAGCGTATACCAGACAAGCAGCAATGTCGCTGCGGCTCCGACGACGATCCAGAAGCGTTTCTCGCGTTTCCTCCAGAACAATGCGAGCGGAGCCAATCCGAACATCAATGGAGATTGCCAGACGCTGCCTAAAGCGACATCAACGACATTCTTTTTCAATTCCTGAGCCATTGCCGTAGGTGCTTTGAAAACCGGAGACGGACGAGCGTGTCCCGCTTTCCATTTTTCGTTCAGTTCTTCGTTCCAGTCCTCTCCACCAAAGACCGAATACATCAGCGGGTAGACCGGATTCCCTGTCTCCAGACTGTTCTTGATCACCCAGGGACCAAACGAAACGAGACCGCCCAGGATGTAAATCCCAGCCATGATCAACGATTCACGAAGTGGAAACTTGCGCAGTATGACGGTTGCTAAAAGAGTCAAAGCGACAGGGATCGCGACCATCACCAGACCGGGATACTTCGTGGCGATGGCACAGCCGGACAACAAACCTAAAAGCAATGTCAGAGAGCGCCGCTGAGAGGCTGTTGAATTCGAATCTTTCGCAGCGTCCAGCCAGATTAGCAATGCAAGTAACGTAACGATGACGTAGCAGCACATTGCTCCTTCGGTGTACGCGATGATTGAAATGCGGTAAGCCCAAGGTGTGGAGAGATAAACCAGTGCTCCCAAGAGACCAGCGGTGGAGTTCGCAACACGTTTGCCGACAGCGAAAACACCTAATGCCGTCAGCGGAGCAAACATCATTAAAACAGTTTTGCCTACCAATGCCCCCGTAAACCAGTCATTGGTCAGAACCATTCCGCAGAGCGTGAGCATCTCTGTCAGAAATGGAAAGCTTGTGTAGACGTTATGTGGTAAAAAATGAACACGTCCTTCGAGGAAGTATTCTTTCGGGCCTTCGAGGTGATATTCTTTGACGTCAAAATCCGTTGAAGGCAACATTGCTCCCAGTAGCATCGGGATCAAAAAAATGATGCTCCCAGCGAAGAGAATTCGGAACGATTTACTTCTCTCGACAGATTGCTGGATCTTCTTCACTCTTCGTTCTTTGAACCAAAGATAGGTCTCAAAAACAATCGGGATGAGCAATAGTATTCCGAATAGAGTTCGTGAGAGAATCCCGAAGTAACCCAGGTCTAAGGTGACCAACGAAACAGTTGCCAATCCAAGTGAACCCGCCAGTGCAGTGTGACTGGCTACATCAAACGACTGCTGTAATTTCATCCCACGTAGCAAGATACGCCCCAGGGAATACGCCGATAAAAATATAAACAAGGCGTGAATAATGATTGGGATTCGCTGCGCGAGATGAGACCAGCCGACGGAGTCGTTTTGCGAGTGATCAGGAAAAACAAGATTCCATAAAATGTCAGGGACGATAAAGAGGACGTCGACACGATCTAAATCTCCTGATCCAACGCTAGGCAGAACCGACAGAAAGAATCTTGCCCAGAAGATAAAGATCCAGGCAGCGATGAGATAGGGAGTTGCCACTCGCAACGGCGAGACATAGTTGGAATCAAGCTCTGGTTGCTTGGTGGAGCTACTCAATATCGGCTCCCGATGATGTTTGTCCGCACCAGCGCAGCCAATGGTCAGCGAGAACGATTGCTATCATCGCTTCTGCCATTGGAATAAATCTCGGGAGCAAACAGGGATCGTGCCGACCTTTGGTTTGAATGGTCGCTGGTTCACCACTTTGAGTGACCGTTTCTTGTTCAAT
>JABJMI010000045.1 GCA_018659505.1 Planctomicrobium sp. | reverse complement strand
TCACGAATATCATCCGGGCTGATCGTTAAGCCTTTCGGCTTGATGTTATGCACTTCCATGTAGTTCTTAACGGCTTTCGCGATGCCGGTACGAAAACCAGATTCATGAGTTCCACCGCCGCGGGTACGGATACCGTTGACATAGCTGCGAATATGTTCGTCAGTCGATTCCGACCATTGCAGCACAATGGCGACATGAATTTTGCCTTCGTCTTTTTCTATCGTGAATGGCGTCTCATGGATGACTTTGCGTTTGTCATCTTTGATGATCTTCCCAAGGTAAGCCAAGATCCCTTCAGGATGATGCAGTTCGAAGCGTTCGTTCTTAACTTCATCAACATAGGTGATTTTCAGCCCACCATGGATGTAGGAAATATCCTCCAGATGCTGACGAATGGTATCCGAATGAAATTGTGTACGACGGAAAATCTCATCATCCGGGCGAAAGAAAATACCTGTTCCGTGTCCGCGGAACGGCTTCTTCTTCTTGACCGGTCCTTGTGGTCGACCACGAACATAAGATTGCTGCCATTCGTGACCATCGCGATGAACAGTAGCAATCATTTCAATCGAGAGGGCATTCACCGCCGATGAACCAATCCCGTGTAAGCCTCCGCTGCGCACGTAGTTCTTTTCAGAGAATTTCCCGCCGGCGTATAATGTGGTCAGAATCACTTCCAGCGCTGATTTACCTGTCTTCTTATGCTTATCAACAGGAATCCCACGTCCATTGTCCTCGACTGTGACAGAGCTTCCATCTTTGTGCAGCGTGACCTTGATCTGATCACATTCGCCAGCGAGGTATTCATCGACCGAGTTATCGACCACTTCCCATACAAGGTGATGCAGACCACGAGAGTCGACACCGCCGATGTACATTGAAGGGCGCGTCCGTACGTGTTCGAGTCCTTCTAAGACTTCGATGTCGTCCGCGACGTAGCTGGACGTTCCTTTTGCAGTAGCAGCCATGGAGAGGATCTAGGGGCTAGTGTTTAGCTGCGCACTTCAAGTGTGCAGCAAATGTAAATTTATCGCTTCGCAGCATTATTTCGCAGCATCACCAATACGATAGAGATGATTTTCACTTCGAAGCAACAGCGAATTCCCTTCGACAGCGAAAGAGGCGAAAGTTCGTTCGTTACTGCCGATGGAATTGCGGCTGACTTCCTCGAACTCTTTAGCTGCTTTGACGACGACGGTCGTGCCTTCTTCGTCCTGAAAATAGACAAGACCATTCGCTGCCGTGGGAGAAGCAGAGTATTTGCCTTCAACCCGCTCTTGCCAATGAATCTCACCAGTCTTCGCTTCGATACAAGATGCAATTCCCGAATCGGAAACGACGTATAACTCCTCTCCAACTAGAATAGGTGAAGGAGAGTGGGGCATCTGGCGGTCGAGTTCCCACTTCAGATGTGTCTCGGTCACATTCCCGCTACCAGCCGGATCAATAGCCAACAGCAGTGGCTTGTTAAAACCAGTACAGACAAAAACTAAGCCTTGTCCATAAACAGGGCGAGGCGTGACAGAGTACCCACCAGGGTAATCACAGCGCCAGATCTCGTCGCCGGTTTTGGGGTCATAGGCAAACACAGCATCGCTACCGGGACAAACTGCCTGAACTTGCCCATCAACTTCAATGATCAGTGGAGTTGAAAACGAAAACCCTTTCTTTGGGTCTGTATCTCGGTTCGAGTTCCAAAGAATCTCTCCATTCGACTTGTCGAGTCCAATAACAAATTGTTTGTCACCGCCATCACAGCAAATAACGAGAACATCTCCAGCGAGTGCTGGTGAACCCCCATTTCCATGAACCGGTTTGTATTCCAGCTTCTGCTTCCAGATGACTTCACCCTTAAGGGATAAACATGCCGTTCCGTAAGGACCAAAGTGAACATAGATTCGATCATCTTCGATGATAGGTGTGGGACTGGCATGGCTGTTCTTCTTGTGTATTTTAACTTTGCCTTCCAGTTCAAAAACTTCTTTATCCCAATTGACATCTCCCGTCGAAAGGTCAACAGAGAGAAGTCGTAACGAAAGCTGTTCTTCTCCGATGTTAACAGCGGATGTCAGATAAACCTGGTCACCAACAATGACTGGCGAAGACCAAGCGAGACCTTCGAGCTCACTTTTCCAAAGCACATTATCTGTATCGCTCCAAGAGACAGGCAGCTTTGCTCCCGTGACTTCACCCTGTCCAGTAGGTCCGCGAAACTCTTTCCAGTCTGCCATTGTTGTTTGACTAAGCAGACAAAAGATTCCGCAGCTAAGAACGAAATACATTTTCATAACGTATAATTTCAAAAAGCAGGATTTGTTGATTGGAAGAGCAATATCAAAGGATTGTAGAACAGTCTCCCCCCTCCCAGCAAATGAGATTGAGTAACCGTCTTGTAGTAAGTTGGTTCTGAGAAGGAACGCTCCACCCCACTCTTGACTTCTAACTCTCTTTGAGCAGTTTCTAATGCTTTAAAACCCGCTGGGGGTATTTACTTTTCTCGGCTGATTTTGAGTGGCTGGTTTCTTCCCAGAAGCCTGGGGTCCAATCGTTTCGATGTTTGCTCCGATTGGGGTTCCGTTTGTTCCCCAAGTGGCTGAGAGTCCTGTTTGTTGTAGTTGGAGGTCGGCTGGCTGTAAGTTTTTGAGTTCAGTGAAATCTTTTCGGAAGACGACTGCCTGCGGACCTGTCAACGGATCGTAAATGTGATGCGGTCCCCAGAAACGGTTCCAGGCGTTCTCGAATGTGCCAGGGATTGCATCGTCCCCTATTTGAATTGGAGTCGAAATTTGACTTGAGTAGGCACAGGCGGATTCCCACCAGTTGAGAGTCTGCTGAATCGATTGACGAGAATCACCACTGATCAGCGAATTCTTTTCTGATGAATGCAGAGGAGGAGCGAATACAGAATCAATTGCCAAAGTTTGTATCGGAGATTGACTTCCTCGGCAGTCAATGATTGCCCGCCCCGCCGACAAGGTAGATTGTTTCAGTAGAATCATGCCTGGTTGAGTGGCTCCTGTGACCGACATGACTTGGTCGCGCGCGACTAGAATGGAATTCTCGACGACTAGATTTTGATTCGCGAGATGAACTTTGAGTAATGAACCGGATCCGGTGAGCATTGTCTCTTTAATTTCGATGATGTTCGGCTGGTTTGCGTTTGGGTTCGGCGCACAGAAGATGAGTTGATTTGCGCCGCTTGCAGAGAGTGGTGCCGAGACATGTGTCCGGAGAAGTTGAACACGTGCTCCGTTGGAGGTATGGAGGAACATGGTTCCATCTTGCTCTGCTCTCGGCTTGGCGATTTGAATTGGTCCTCCTTCAATCGCTAGAACTCCACCCTCTACGCGAAACATTGGTGCTGTTGTCGTGTCACTCAAGGCGACGACCGACAATAGGGTTCCGGCGCTTTGTTCGAATGTTAAGCGAAGTTTGCGTTCTTTGAGAGTCACGGGAGAAATCTTGCGAATGCCAGCTCCAAAGCAGACAACTGTTGTTCCGTCCGGGCATTGATCGCTGTTGAGAAATGAATTTAGTTTCGCACCTTCATTCAAATCAAAGCGAACGGTCTTGTCTGACCATTGAAGCGGCTCGAATGATGAATGCACTTCTTCAAAATAATTCATGGCAATCTGTCGCTCAATCGCTGCCTGTTCCACGCTTGCGACATGACTCGAATCAACACCGATGAGAGAACGCTCACCGACTCCGGGGCGAGAGATGGTTTGAATTTTTGAATCAAGAGCGGTCGCTGTCAGAGCCATCGGCGACTTAGTGAGAGAATCAAGTTCTTGCGAGGAAAGGAGATCATCGCTGGGCATAGTTCCTGACCAAAACGATTCCATTCAGGCGTATCAGCGATGATCAAGGCATCGCCTTTGAGACTCTCCGCTTTCACGAGTTGTTCAATGTTGACAAAGCGTGTATGCAGAAGTTTTAAGGAGAGGTGTTGCGGTCGCTGATGAGTCTCAGTTGATGAAAAGTTTTGATTTTGAAGCAATAACCCGGTTGAAGGTGCTTGCGCTGCCCCGACAAATAATGATCGATTTAACGACAGTGCGATCTCGCTTTGACGTTCACTCTGCGAAGAGTTCTTCAACGCAAGTGCTGCATTTCCGCCAACGAAAGTGCAATTATTGACGAGGACTTTTTGAGTGACTGGTTTGGCATTTTGCTCTATTTGCAACAACTGATTCTTCTGTGAAGCGAAAAGCGCATTCTCACAATATAGATCACAGGGAACCTGATCGACTTGAATGCCAGAGATGTTCTCCCCACGGAAAAGTGAGTTTGCAATATAAATACGATTCGAGTTTTGGGACTCCCCATGTACTCCAATGAAGTTCACAGGCTGATCACCAATTGCTGTGAATGTGCAATCACGGAGAATTAAATCGGTTCCCTGAAGACGAAGGAAATCGACAGGACGGCTATTTTGGTTTGTGACGACGAAGTTCAGCCCTTGCAGTTCCAAAGTCCCCCCGCTGACTGATAACCAGGGTGCAGATGGTTCGTTTTTTTTTGAAGTATTGAATGTAAGAATCGGTTGAGAGTTCGAGCTACTGATTCGCAGCGTCTCTTTTAGCTTCAATTCGACGTGAGCAAGACGAGCATGAGTGAGTTGCGAAAGATCAATATCTCCGGTCTTTTCGTCGACTTTTGCGAGAGCGCTTTCCAGACTGCGGAATGCGTTGCTCCTTTGAGTTCCGCGTTGAACGGTGAATATCTTAAGCTCTTCGTTTTTCGGCTTCGCCCAACCGGCGACGATCCACTCTGGTGTCTGATCATTCTCGACTATCGGTTCAACTTCTGGCTGATCGATGACCTCAACAACATCCGGTCGAACATCTTCAGCTGGTTCCTCATTCTCTGCCATTAAAGGATCATTGTTAGCTGTGCTTGCTTGATCCGTGACAGAAGATTCTTCAGCGTTTTCTCCATAAGGGTTCTGGTCTGGAAGCGAATCGCCTCCTCCAAAATTCGAGGCTCCCCACCAAGCTCCGATGATCAAAAGCCCTACGATCAGAATCACGATTCCTGCACGTCCCCAATCGATATCGACACCCTGTCCAGATTGTTGATTCTGCGGTTTTAATGCCTCGTCTTTGTTGGATTGAGGTCGTTGAGTTTTTCTGTTGGAAGCTTGAGGTTTTTGAGACTTCGTAGGCTTTTGATTCCCACTCTTTGACCTCCTCTCTTTGCTAGCTTTGACCTTTTGCTTTTTGGGCAGTTCCGCTGGTTTGGACTGAGTAGATTTTTTATTGCGTGACGATGACTGTTTAGGCGAGCTTGAAGCGTTTGACTCGTCTAGCTCTTCCCGACTGTGAACTCGCCTTAATGGTTTCCGTTCTGAGCGCGGAGCCTCTGATACTTCAGAGACTTCAGCCACAGAAGAACTCCGTTCGACTTGAGGAGGCAATACAGGCTTCTTCTTTTTCTGCTTGAGCTTCTGCGGAATAGGGGGTTGAGGGTTTGTCTCTGCGGTGAGTTTCTTCTGAGGTTTCTTGTTTAGATCTGCCTGCGGTTCTTCCTGAACTTCGAATTCCGCCGAGGCTTTATCGAGGATGTCTTCATCTTCAAACGACGCGCTGACTTCGGGGTCTTCTCCAGCTTCATCCTCGAACTCATCTTCAGCTAGCAGCATTGCCAGAAGATTCCCAGAATTCGATTCGAGATTGGTGGAGTTATTTAAGTCCTCCAAAAGTTCTGCCGGTGTCTGGTAGCGATCAACTTTCTTCTTTGACATCATGCGATGTATGATCGCCACAATCGCCTCAGTGACGTTCTCATTATAATCGCGTGGATCGGGCGGCGGAGTTTTCGCATGCGCGGTCAGTTTGTTCGTCATGCTCCCTTTAGGGAATGGCGGTTCACCCGTGAGCATGTGATACCAGGTACACCCCAATGAATAGATGTCGCTGCGAATATCTGTATTTTTACTATTTGCAGCCTGCTCGGGAGACATATAGTCAACCGTGCCGACGGTTGTCCCATCTCGTGTGATTGTCGTGTCCAGCGATTCGTCTATCGATCTTGCCAGTCCCATGTCTGCCAATTTCACCAGTCCCTCTCTGGTGATCATGATATTCGCAGGCTTGATATCTCGATGAACGAGGTTCTTTTCGTGAGCGTGTTGAAGTGCTGCGGAGACCTGCTTGATGATATCAATCGAGCGCTTCACCGGGAGTTGTTCCCGTTTCCTTAACCATTCAAAGAGATCGATTCCGTCTATGTATTCCAGGGCAATATACAGGTAGCCATCAGCTTCATCGGCGTCAAAAACTGAAACGATATTATCGTGAGTCAACATCGCAGAGGCGCGGGCTTCCGACTGAAAACGCCGTACGAGAATTGGGTTCTCCGCACGATCCTTGGGCAGCACTTTCAATGCGACCGTTCGATTGAGATGTTTATCTTGAGCGAGATAAACAGTTCCCATTCCACCCGAACCAATTTTGCGCACAATCTCGTACTTGCCCAAGCGTTTGAGATTCGCCTGAACATCTCCGGAGATCTTCGTGTTGGAAGAATCTGAAGTCATAAAACAGCAGCGCGACCTATGATTGCGACATCCAAAGTCGTGATCGAACTGAGGTCGCTGGTCTAGGGGCTAGGGTAAAAGACGGTTTGCAAGATCAACAATCACGAAGTGGACATTTCAAAAGTGAACACTCGATTCATCTAACAATTGTTAAGAATTTGTACACATCAGGAAATTGAATAAAAAAAGGACTGCGATGTGGAACTTGTGAACACAAATTCCACACTCTGACTATACGGTGTAACGAACGAAGTCGTCAAAGGGATTCTGGAACTCACTCGGAATAGATTTGGAATTGATGCTATTCGTCAACATTTGTTTTCGGGGGATCTGCTGTTTTGTCTCCAGAGCCTACCTCCTGTTGGACTGTCTCTAGCTCAACGGGTGCAGAATGCAAAATCATAATCTTCTGCCAGATCTTTCGCCCCAAACCAGTCGTTAAATTCTCCAAATCATTCACCGCTGCAACAGCTTGCGAATCGGGGAAATTCTCGACATACAACGCTGCAATTTTCCCGCAGAAGGCGAGCATCTCAGAACAGTAATCAAGATAGCGATTCAACTGGAAGCGATTCATTGTTCGCTTGGGAGAGGACAAGGTATCCTGCAACGAATCTCGATTGAGGACCCGCTCAGGATCTTTCGTCAATTGGTGCATGTCAATAATGTGAACCAACGAACGCAACTCATGGATCGCCTTGAGTGCCCGTGAACGCTTAAATCGAATTTCTAAAGTAAATAAGAAGATGAAGGTCGCACCGATCAGGACCAACGCACCGAATGCCGCATCGATCACCTGAATCATTTCGGCAGCGGGCATCGGTTGATTCGGAATTCGGATCAATGTGATGACGGAGCCTAAAGCTCCCAAAATTGTGAGAATAATCAAGGCGGACAGAATTCGAATACCGATCATCGGTCGACCAATTTCGACCGAGCGTTTACGTGCTCGTTCCGCTATTGAAAGCAGGTCTTCACAGACATTCAATAAACCGGCATCTGGAAAACGTTCGTGAATACGATTTCTCAACACACGAACTGTCTCGACGATGTACTCGGGGTCTAGGTTGTGACCTGCCAAAGAAATTCTCCATTTTTCTTGTTGAAAAGGGTTTCTCTTGCCCGTTTAATCGATAGAACGCGACCGGTCCGTACTTGGTTCATGGAAATCGAAGGTTTTCCTTCTCTGAAATTCGGAGAAATCCTTCAATTCATTACATGAATGTTTGGAAATCAACGAGAATCCCAAACTTTTCATTGAACATAGGTGAGATTGATCGATAACATAAATAATATGTCAACAGGTTTCATTTGTGTTTTTTTGCAGATGGAACTCTACTCGATACAAAATATCAATACATCAGTATTGAATATATTTAAATTTCACTGCCATTACATTCACAATAAAAATGTATGGCTGATTTCAATCTTGGACTTAGTTTTTAAGGGGCGAAGTTATGACGCGTTTGACGCAGTCTGCCCGGTTCGTTGCAGCAGTTGCAATGGTCGTTGGTTTTCAAATTGTCGGTTCTCAACTCGTCGAGGCTGCTCGACCAATCAAAAACACCAAGTTTGATCCCGATGCAAAACAAGTGGAAATGTTTGCAGCGATGGAAAGTGGTGAGATTAAGACAAATCCAATCGCCAAAAATTCGCTTGGTGGAAATCTTCTGATTACGAATGAAACAGATGAGCCAATCTCAGTGAAAATCCCACCTGGATTTGTTGTTGCTCCATTAGCACAATTCGGTGGCGGTGGTGGCGGAGGCTTCGGCGGTCAACAGGGTGGTCAGGGCGGACAAGGTGGTGGTCAACAGGCTGCCGGTGGCGGACAAGGTGGACAACAAGGCGGTATTGGCGGTCAACAAGGTGGCGGTGGTGGCGGATTCTTCTCAATCCCACCTAAGAAAACACTCAGCGTGCCTTACACATCAGTTTGCCTGCAACACGGTTTGGACGAACCACACCCACGTAGCAAGTACATTGTGATTCCATCGGAAAAGTTCACCCAAGATCCTGTCCTGTTGACCTTGATCGACATGGTCGCAACCGGCAAGGTGAATTCAGTCGCAGCTCAAGCCGCTGCTTGGCATCTTTCTGATGGCATGACCTGGCAACAACTCGCTGCCAAGAAATACGATCGAGTTGGCGCCCGCGACACTCCTTACTTCTCACATGCTCAACTCATGGGAGCACAACAGGTCGTCGCGGCAGCGAAGCAAATCGCAGACAATGGTGGCTTGTACCCAGAGAAAGACGAAGTCGAACAACCGACACGAGTGAGAGCTTCTCGCTAATTTGATTTAGGTTGATGATTCAAAAAGGAAGAGGGCTTCGGCTTTCTTCCTTTTTTTGTTGAACATCTCTTTGTTTCAATTTCGGAAAAAATCATCGCTAGTTGATTTCGTTAAAAAAATGAAACCGCGGAGGCGCGAAGACGCAGAGAAGAAAAATGAGCACACCTCACTTCGATAGAATAGACGACCCTGTAGCAGAAGACTTTTGGAACTGCAAAAAGGGTGGAAACTCATTCATCGCAACCATCCGCGTGGGGCGCCCAATTCTTGTGGGAGGTGACCCGAATGGTGACTGGTGCTGCCCCGTCCTGGTCCAACCTTTCTCACCGAGTGTGGTTGCTGCGATGGGCGTAGGTCCTGTTGATGCGTTGCTCAACGCCACTTCGCTGATTCAAAAATTTGCTGAAGACCTTGATGAGTACAGCCCTCGCGCTCTCGATCTAACCTAAGCGGTATCAGTAGTTGACCGGCGAGGCGAAAGAAAGATGCTCATTTTCATCTGTTTGTTAACAACTTTACGAAGGTTTTCTCCGAGTCACTGAGGTGACCCTAATTTACGAGTTGTTTGCCTGATAGTACTTTTTATTGTAGATTCGCATTGCCATTCTACGTTTGGAATTAAGCAAGAACGCTCACTAGGTCAACGCATTGTGAGAGGCTCGACTCGCTGCGAAAGACAATCGAATCCTAAGCGGTAGATGACTGGATAAGAATGATGTTGCGATCTAACAACAGCAAGCTCCTGATGTCAAATCACCTCTTGGGATTGTCATCCTTTGCCCTAGTCACGCTGCTCCTTCTCACATGCTGTGGTTGCGGAGGGGCATCGAATTCTTCTTCTCCTCCAGGTGGAATTTCGCTTCCACCACCGGTTGCGACCCCGGCTCAGGTTGCTCCCAGACCTGTGAAAAGGAAAGTCACGAAGAAAGAAACTAAAAAGGTAGAAGCTCAAGTTGTAGACCCAACCTCCAATGACTATGAGATCACAACACCTTCCGGAGTCACTGTCATTTCACCAGAAGATGTTCCTGAGCAAAATTTCTATGCCGTGATCAAACCCGTTAATGACAGCACTTTATTGAGCGTTTCCCTCCCCGAAGAAGCCGCTCTCTCAGATAATGTTCGAAGCGAAATTCAACTCAAACTTCCAACAGGCTTTGCAATCGCACCCAATTCAAAGATCAACGATCAAGGATATCCAACGAAGATCCTTTGCGAAGGAGATGGTGCGGAAATGGTATTTGTTGATGGAGGTGTTTTCACTCGAGGATCAAACTCAGGTCCAGCGGAAGTTCAGCCGGAACAAGCTGTTTTCATTTCTCCTTTCTATATGGACTCGCATGAAGTCACGCTCATGCAGTTCTTGAAATTCCGTACAGAGTTTAATGAAACCGCTGCAAAAGCTGAAAAGGTGAGTGCCCCAGGCAACGCATCGCAACAAGGAAACTACCCCGCTTTGAAGATCGTTTGGAGAGACGCCGAAAACTACGCCAAAGAATACGGCAAAGCATTACCGACCGAAGCGGAATGGGAACGTGCAGCGCGCGGCATTCAAAGTCATCAACACCCATGGGGGAACGGACGTCCGTTGGCAAGTAGTACGTCCTTAGAAGAAATTCTCCCAATCGTCTCGCGACCGACCGACCTCACGCCAACCGGGCTCTACGACATGGCAGGCAATGCCCGAGAGTGGACCAGTGACTGGTTCTCGGCGAAGCTTTATGAAAAGCAAGCAACTGAAGATGGAAGCCTGATTAGGAATCCAGTTGGACCAAGACTCCCAGACAAACTGGGAGAGAAATCAACCCGTGGTTCTCAAGGAACCTGGAAACTCTGGATGCGCAGCCACGCAAACCTAAGAGAGAGTGGAGACAAAGTCGGCTTTCGTTGTATCTTGAGAATCACCGACGAGATGACAGGTGAATAACGCCAGTTGATTTTTTGATCTACTTAACGTTTTCACTACTCATTTTTTTTCGTCGAGTGTTTCGCCCTCTTTTAGTTCTCTCGCTGTCAATCCGTGAACGCGACGATTGAAGACATCTGGGTCAAAGGGGTCTCGTCGTGTTTGTTCGCGATTCTCAGTTAAGATCGCTGCCTGTTGTTCTGGAGTTGGCTCGACTTGAACTTGTGGCGAATTGATCATTTCAGCACCAGTCAACTGAATCGTTTGTATCTGTGTTGTTACCGGAGATGTGCTTAGCGGAGTTTCTTGAAGTGGTTTGCCTGCGACGTCAACAACCCAGTCAGTAAGGATCTTATATTGCAATGCTCCTCTCGATCCGAGAAACACCTTGCGATGAATTGCATCGATACTCGGATCTGTCAGCAGAAGTTTGCTGCGCGAGGGATTCCCCTTGTCGATGAATTTTAGAACTGCTTCCATGTTTTGCTGGCTTTGTAATCGATTGCCTGATGTTCCGCGTTGGATCGGTTCCAGATGAAACGCATTCTTTGCAGCCTGACCATGACAGTATGCATTGCCACACTTGTTCATCAACAATGGCTGCACTTGTCTAATAAAATCTTGGTGTGTTTCTCGAACCATTCCGCCTGATCGATTTTCTTTTGCCCTTAGGAACCCATCAATGGTCATTGCAGCCTGATTTGGAATTTTGATTTTTTGTTTCTCGGGATTGAGTCGTTGATCAATCTGGGACATCATGACGCGCGACTCTGGACGCAGTGGTTCCAGAGTTAAGGCTTTCGTCACTTCCGATCGCGCTTGCCCGACCAAATCATTCGTCAAGCACCATTCTGCGAGTTGTAAGTGGTCTGCCGCAGTAGGTTTCAATGTACGATCTCGGAGTGCAATATAAGCACCATTTAAACTTGGTGATGTCACATCAACCTTTCCGAAAGGAACAATGGCGTAAGTTCCGCTCCAGTCAATACGATATCCTCCAGCGACATTGCTGATCTTACCGGAGAAGACGCGCCCATCATCAAGAACGATCACTCCTTCCGAAAACTCAAGTTGAGTTTCAATTGTCGATTGTCCCCACGACTGTTGACTGACCCCCTGATAAATTGTGAGAGTCAGAATCAGAAAGAATAAAGAGGGTGGCAAACTGTTCATGTGACCACTTTCCTGTGGAGTCCACTGAGTTTCCTTCAGTCTCCTACAGATGTCAGGAACTGGTCAAGATCGGTTCCGTCTGTCATAACCGTTACTTTGCTTCTCGGAGATGAGTTGAATTCGCTTTCCAAAGGTGCAATTTGTCAGGAAGTTGCTAGATTGATTGAACTTGTGACATTATTTTCAGCAGTTCATTCATCATTTTTGCTCAGAAATTAAGTCACTTATTAAATCATTGAATTTCATATCCTCGCTGACCCGTCAGTCTCTGCCGGAGTGTATCCATGCCGAAAATTCGTTGTAAAAGCTGCGAAACAGCGATCAATGTTCCAGAGAAAGCTCTCGGCAAGACCATTGCCTGTCCCAAGTGCAAAAACAAAATCAAGGTTCCGACTCGAAAGGGTGGGAGTTCTTCTGCCGAAGGAGAGAAACCTTCGCAGAAGAAGAAAAGACCTGCAAAAAAAGCGGCAGCGAGTGATCCTTTCAGCATCGGTAATCTCGACGATTACGATATGGAAGATGAAGATACTCAGATTTGTCCCTACTGTGCAGAGGAAGTCGACTTAGAAGAAGATGAAGTCTGTCGTAATTGCGGAATGAATCTTGAAACAGGTCAGATGGACCGCCGTGAAAAGAAGAAACGCTCGCGCAAAGGTCCAGATCCTTCGAAGTTTTACGGCAGTGTCTGGGGCGAATGTTGGAAGTTCATGCTGAGTGAAGTCCGCATGGCACTGCGAGTCGGTACCGCGTTTACGTTTTTCTCAACACTCGCGCTGATGTGCGGTTATATGGGATTTGTGTACGTTCAAGAGCAGATGCCTCCCAAGGTTTTTTGGATCGGGATGACACTACTTTGCGGATTTTCAGTGCCTGGTTTGATCTGGTATCTGTCGCTGAAGATTATTGAATTTACGCGCTTAAAACATAAGTTTCAGTCGGATCGAATATCATTCGATTTGTTCACATCGATTGCGTCCGGAGTCAGGATTATTGCATGGCCGTTGATTCTGGTTCCCGGCTCTCCTGGCATTATTGGGTTGTTGTACTACTTCTATTTTCAGGATGATCCGACGAATCCAATGTTTGTCGGCGTCATTGCAACTGTTTTTGCGATTGCTCTGTTCATGTGGCCCATGGCACTGGTCCACATGACTGCCCGCTACACTTATAAAGGGTGGATCTTGTGGGAGTTGCTACTGGTCTTGTTCCAAAATCTCGCTGGGATCATGTATGTTCACATCCTGGCATTTGTGGCATTACTTCCCATAACTTTGATGGGGGGCGGAATTTTATATGCCCTTATGGGCGATGCCGGAATCGGTGGCATGAATCCTTTCGGGAGCCCGGTTGTAAACGGAATAACCGGAAACATCTCGGCATGGGCGCTCGACTTGATTGGCATGGATACTGATCCCGAAGGAGCGATATTCACATTTTTGAG
>JABJMI010000046.1 GCA_018659505.1 Planctomicrobium sp. | reverse complement strand
TGAGCAAGGATGTAGGGTTCGCTGTGCGGAACATAGACAGTTGTATCGGTCCGCACAGCGGACCCTACGATTATGCTTAGTGATCATACTAGGTCTAAGTGCGAGCCTCTTTGCTCAGTCTGAATCTGCTGCTGAAAGCAACGCAGCGGCAACTAAAGTCGTTGTCCCCGAAGATGTCCTGAAAGCAGAACAACATCGCATCGAGACGATTGATCGTGTCGCCAGCAGCGTGGTGGCGATCTTCGCTCCCAAAGGGGAAGGAGGAGGTTCTGGCGTTCTGATCTCTGCTGATGGATTCGTTGTCACAAACTTCCATGTTGTGCAAGGTCTCGGCGGGTTTATGAAATGCGGATTAAATGACGGCAAAGTCTATGACGCGGTCTTGGTCGGGATCGATCCGACGGGTGATGTCGCTGTCATTAAACTACTGGGAAGAGATGATTTTCCATTCGCTGAAATCGGCGACAGTGATTCCGTTCGTATGGGAGACTGGACTTTCGCGATGGGAAATCCATTCCTGTTAGCAGATGACTTCCAACCGACGGTCACCTACGGGATGGTCAGTGGCACTCATCGTTATCAATATCCAGCGGGGACATTCCTCGAATATACCGATTGCATTCAGGTCGATACGTCTATCAACCCCGGGAACTCTGGTGGTCCACTCTTCAATGCCGATGGGAAACTGATCGGGATTAACGGTCGCATCTCTGTTGAGAAACGAGGTCGAGTGAACGTCGGGGCAGGGTATTCCATCTCAATAAATCAGGTAATGCACTTTCTCGATCACCTCAAAAGTGGACGCATTGTCGATCACGCGACTTTGGGAGCGACTGTCACCAGTACGTCTGATGGAACAGTGAACGTGGCACAAATTTTAGATTCGTCGGAAGCGTACCGTAGAGGTTTACGTCAAGGTGATGAACTGATCTCGTTCGCTGGTCGACCTGTGCGGAGTGTGAATCAGTATAAGAATATCTTGGGCATCTACCCAAAAGGTTGGACCGTCCCGCTCTCTTTTCAACGGAATGGAAAACGTTTTGATGTCGCAGTACAACTCGCAGGCTTGCATCGTGCAGCAGAGTTAACAGGTGGCCCTTCTCAACCTGCTCAGAATCCCGACGAGAAAGACAAACCACCCATCCCGATTCCACATCTGAATCTTAAGAAGAAGCCAAACATTCCTGAGGAGTATCTGAAACTCTACGAAGAGAAAGACGGGTACGCGAATTACCATTTCAATGAAGTGGTTCAAACCCGGTTAATGGAATCGATCTCTGCCTGGGGGGACTATAAGTCACAACCTCGCATGTGGGCGATTGACTTACAGGACCAGAATGATGCTCCGCTGCAAATTCGAATGCAGCCAGATGCAATCGCTGCCAAGGTGCAGAATGAATTTGCCGTCCTGGAATTGAATCAAGAATACACCGATACCCCCACAGGTTCAGGTGGTCTTTTGGCAGCACTGGAACAACTCAAGCAGATGCTGATTGACCCCAGCGATTTCTTTACAGAACTCTACTACGTTGGTAGCGAACCTATCGATGGAAATGGTGAGCGAGTCGACGTCTTGCAAACGACTAAAGGGCTGCTGACGTCTCGCTGGTATTTCTCGCAAACAGATCAAAGGCTTGTCGGATTCGATACAGCGATTGATGAAGAACACGATGCCTGTCAAATTCGTATTCAGTCACTCGATCAGTTTTCGGGTGTTCAGTTCCCGGCTGAATTCATTGTTCGTTCGGGAACAGAAACATGGGCAACTCTGAACGTCACAGCTTTGAAGTTTCTTGATCCTGATACGAAAGGAACGCCATGAGCTTTCGTCTACTTTGTTTCATGACGGGGCTTCTCTGCTGTTTGAATTCAGCGAGTGTTCACGCCGAATCGGCAGCGGATGCGATTTCTTCCGTTCAACCAAAGGTCGTCAAAATCTTTGGCGCCGGAGGTCTGAAGAACCTCGCCAACTATGGCAGCGGAATGATTGTCTCTCCCGATGGACATATTGTGACCGTCTGGAACCATTTGCTTGATTCGGATGTCGTTTCGATTGTCTTGTCTGATGGTCGCCGCTTTTATGGGCGCGTGATTGGGACCGATTCCAAGAAGGACGTCGCTGTCCTGAAAATCGATGCTGCGGGACTTCCGTTCTTCGATATCAATCAAACGTCACAAGTTGGTCCGGGTGCTGCAATTCTTGCATTCAGCAATGTCTTCAAAGTCGCAACAGGTGATGAACCGGTGACGGTCTTACAGGGTGTCGTTTCCGCAAAGACAGAACTCGCAGCGAGGCGCGGACGTTATCGTGTTCCGTATGATGGAGATGTTTATCTCGTTGACGCCGTCACAAACAACCCCGGAGCAGCGGGCGGAGCATTAACAACAATCGATGGCCGATTGCTCGGGATGCTGGGACGCGAATTGAAAGGCAACAATAATACCTGGTTGAATTACGCGATCCCGATGTCTGAATTGAAACAATCGATTGAAGATATTATCGCTGGCCGATTTAGTCGAAAAAATGATTTGCTCGCGTCGTCCAATTCGACGAAAGAGAGAATCTACAAGTCCTCGGACTTTGGTTTCTTTGTCGTCCCCGATGTCGTCGCAAGGACTCCTGCATATATCGATTCCGTTGTCGAAGAGACCAAAGCTGAGGAACTCGGACTTTTACCCGATGACCTGATTGTATTTGCCAATGGAGAATTAATTCACTCGGTCAAAGTTTACAATGAGGTGCTCGGGCAACTCATTGCCGGGGACGATCTACAATTGATTGTTCGCCGTGGTGACAATCTGATTACAGTGACGTTTATTGTTCCGCGAGATTGATTCGCTTCGAAACGGTTCAAGCTTCCACCCAGGAAGATTTGAAACACAGAGGCATGGAGGACACAGAGAAAGGGAATTAAAGTGTGCAAGTATGTAAGTTTCGGTAGGCTGGGTCACGACCCAGCAATGTAACATTGATTCGATATCGCTGGGACAAGTCCCAGCCTACAGAAAGCAGGACGCTTCAATGGTGTCCATAAATTCAAATCTTTTTTCTCTGTGATATCCGTGCCTCTGTGTTTCAATTTATTTTTAAAATCACGGTTTATTGCGCCGTTTAAGCATGAGACACACAAAGCTCTTAAATTGTGCAGAAGTCATTGTTATGAATAAAATATTCGATCTC
>JABJMI010000047.1 GCA_018659505.1 Planctomicrobium sp. | reverse complement strand
GAGATCGACTACTCCAAAGCAGCCAAGCTTCAAACACAATTTCAAATTATCTAGGGCAGTTATTGAACGTCCCATCTGCTCAACAGATCCTTCGTAAAGTTGAACGAACAGCAAAGCAACACAGCTTGACCCCAGCTGAACGAAGACAGAATCTGAAGTCTGCCTTCAAAACATCCAAGAAGACAAATCTATCTGGAGCAAGAATTCTCCTTGTGGATGATGTGATCACCACTGGCACAACTTGCCAAAGGGCAGCTAGAGAATTGCACCATGCAGGAGCAGAATCGGTTCAGGTCTTTGCACTAGCTAGAGGAATTGGCGCCTGAGGAAGAATTGTAAGTCTTAATGGAAAATCTGGTTGCATCAGCCAAAACAAGTCTATCCTTGATCAAGAATAAATCGACTTCGAGTCTTCTATTGATCTAAAACAAACAAACAGCGAACATGATCATGTGGATAAGCACGTATCAAGTTCAGGAACGAATCAGCTAAATTTGTATCAACTGAGAAAGCGTGGCAATTGTCACATTAGGTAGACATGTCTGAAGACATCGACTTAGAAGAGGAAGAAGAGAAAAAAGCACCGGCAGAAGAATTGACTCCATCAAGGATTCTTGTGCGAGGTCTGGCTGTCAGTCTACCAACGATTTTCACAATTGTGATCCTTATCTGGGTCCTGAATTTTGTGAACAAGTACATCATTGTCCCTGCAACATGGACTGTGAAGTACTCGATGTCGCAACTTGTGGATGACTCTGTCTTATCGGAGTCTCTTGAACGTCTCGAAACGAGCCCTCCTCTCGCATATTGTGAAACCGGATATCTGGTAACGAAGGATCTGAAGCAGAAATTTCGAAATCATGTCCTGGCACAAAATTTAATCTTCGAAAACAACCCATCGACCGACAGCGAAGCTTTTGCTTTGAGGGCTCAAAGAAGAGTTTCCTGGATGCAAGTCGAGGCAGAGAACCTAGACTCACAAGTCTATGTTCGTCTTGGACCACGAGCAGTTCCTTATCCCGTCTATTCGGAAGTTGCTCGACACCTTCCGCCTGGGCAAATTCCGACTTCGTCAAGTGCTGTGTATATGGAATATGTGGCGAATAAGTATTTTCGCAGCCTGTTCCACCTTAGTTTGCTGACTGTTGTCCTAATCATCTTTACTCTTTATTTCACAGGTCAGTTCGTCTCAGCGACCTTGGGCGGTTGGATCGTTCGTATGTTCGAAATCCATATCCTTGGACGCCTGCCTTTAGTCCGCAATATCTATGGATCTGCTAAACAGGTCACTGACTTCTTCTTTACTGAGAATCAAATAGTTGATTACAGCCGTGTCGCTGCGATTCAGTATCCACGAAAAGGTGTTTGGTCGATCGGATTTGTCACGGGCGACAGTATGATGCAAATTTCGGTCGGAGCCGGTGAACCGTGTGTGACGTTTCTGATTCCATCTTCACCAGCACCGATGACCGGCTATACAGTCAATGTCCCCAGAAGCGAAGTTCTGGACCTCAATATCACAGTCGAACAAGCGATGCAGTTTTGTATCTCCTGTGGAGTTCTTTCTCCACCGCACCAGAAAATGACACCAAAGAAATTCAAAGAACTCGTCGAACAAGGTTTAATCCGGGCCAGTATTTCACCACGACAGAATATGCCTCAACAGCTTACTAATCCCAATCAGAACCTGATCGTTCCGCCGCAAATTCAAGATGATGATGAAGACGAAGAGTAATGGCTAACCAAGAGAACCCTCGTAAGATACGCATCGCAACACGAGAGAGTCAGTTGGCGATGTGGCAGGCGAATTATCTCAAAAATCTGCTGAGTGAAGCGACAAAAGATGTTGAGGTCGTTTTGGTTCCGGTTTCAACAATCGGTGATCGTGACCGCACAGAACCTCTCAGGGAAATGGGCGGCCAAGGAGTTTTCACGCGTGAAGTTCAGCGAGTTGTTATCGAAAATGACGCGGACTTAGCTGTCCATTCTTTAAAAGATCTCCCGACTGTTCCAGTACCCGGATTAGAATTAGCTGGAATTCCCGAACGTGCGCCACGTTATGATGCAATGATTCTTCCGAAAGGCTCTTCAATACAATTATTCGAAGAGATTCCCGCCGGAACAAAGATTGGAACTGGCAGTCCACGCCGCCAGGCACAGTTGCTTTATGCACGTCCTGATTTGGACTTACAAGAAATCCGTGGGAACGTAGATACTCGACTTAAAAAACTTGAATCCGGTGAGTACGACGCCATCATTCTCGCGGAGGCAGGCTTACGTCGTTTAGGACTTGAGAAACACATCAGCTTCCTGCTGACTCCTCCCTTGATGCTGCCAGCAGTCGGACAAGCATCTTTAGGGATTGAATGTCGAGAAGATGACCGGGAGTTGATCGAATTACTCAACTCGATCTCCGACTCAGATACAAAAGCAGAAGTCACCGCCGAAAGAGCATGCCTGGCGACACTCAAAGCTGGCTGTCATGCTCCGGTCGGTGTGTTGTGCCAGAAGACAGAGAACGGCTTAGAGTTCGAAGGAGTCGTTCTCAGTGCCGACGGCAAACAACGCTTTGATGTCAGCATCTCTGGTGAGTACGATTCTCCCGCTGAACTCGGAAAAGCCGCCGCACAAGAACTCATCGATCAGGGTGCATCAGCGGTTCTGTAGAAATGAGAACAGAACCCCGTTTAGCTGCCCACTTCATTGTGGGCAACCCGATGTGCATTCGATGAAAATTATACGTCCCATGGGACGTATTAGAAATGCGTTGAAACTTGCGACTTAAAACTCTTACCCGCCGAAGTCATCGTAGGCGATATTCTCTGGTTCGACGCCGAGACCATCGAGCATGTTGAGTACCGCTTGCAACATCATCGGAGGTCCACAGATGTAGTATTCGATGTCTTCGGGAGATGGATGATCTTTCAGGTATTCATCGTGCAAGACTTGATGAATGAAACCGGTGTAGCCGGTCCAGTTGTCTTCAGGCAGCGGATCGGAAAGAGCGATCTGGAACTTGAAGTTCGGGAACTTCTCTTCCAAGTCACGGAACTCATCGACGTAGAATAGTTCGCGGTCAGAGCGTCCACCGTACCAGTACGAAATTGTGCGGTCGCTGGCACGTTCTTTGAGGAGTTCAAATGTATGTGATCGCAGCGGAGCCATGCCAGCACCACCACCGATGTAAACCATTTCGTTTTTGGTTTCTTTGATGAAGAACTCACCGTAAGGACCAGAGATGGTCACTTTATCGCCCGGTTTCAAATTGAAGATATAACTTGAAACTTTTCCGGGGGGAACATCTGGCTGACGTGGCGGAGGGCTGGCGATACGGACGTTGAGCATAATAATGCCCTCTTCGCCCGGATAGTTTGCCATTGAATAGGCTCGAATCGTCGTCTCATCAACCTTTGACTTGAATCGCCAGATATCAAACTTATCCCAGTCTTCGTGATATTCTTCTTCAACATCAAATGTCTTGTAATCGACGCTGTAAGGCGGAACTTCAATTTGAATGTAACCACCCGGCTTGAAGTTGACGTTCTCACCTGTTGGCAACTCTAAAACGAGTTCTTTAATAAAGGTCGCGACGTTGTTGTTCGAGCGAACTGTGCATTCCCACTTCTTCGTTTCGAAGACTTCTTCAGGAACTTCGATCTGCATATCCTGTTTAACAGCGACTTGACAAGAAAGCCGTTCGCCTTCGCGGGCTTGCTTCTTGTTAATATGGCTTCTTTCAGTCGCCAGAATATCCCCACCACCTTCAGAGATTTTCACTTTGCATTGAGCACAAGTTCCACCGCCTCCACAGGCTGAAGAGACAAATATCTTATTATCAGCCAACGCACTGAGCAGTTTCCCGCCAGCCGGGACTGAAATTGTTTTCTGGTCGTTGACGACGATTTTCACATCACCAGATGGAACAAGCAGCTTCTTCGCTCCTTGAATCAACAACACGAACAGCACCACAATTGCAGTGAAGAAGACGATACCGTAGATAATTTCCATAATGAACGCCGCTTGCCGTTCGAGTAATTGATTCTGAAGCTTTTCAGTCAGCCAATCAAATGATCAATTTAGAATTGAGCATCTGGGCAAGATGATCGCTTCCTTAATTAAATATCGATGCCACCGAACGCCATGAACGCCATTGCCATGAGTCCGACCGTTATAAATGTAATCCCCAAGCCTTTGAGACCCTCTGGGATGTCGCTGTACTTGAGTTTTTCTCGAATTCCGGCAAGACAGCCAATCGCAAGTGCCCAACCGACTCCACTGGAAATTCCGTATGTCACACTCTCAGCGAATGTGTAATCCCGCTCAACCATAAACAGTGAACCGCCTAAAATCGCACAGTTGACCGTAATCAGAGGAAGGAAAATCCCCAGTGTGTTATAGAGCCCTGGGATATATCGATCCAAAAACAATTCCAGGATTTGAACCATCGCTGCGATGGTTCCGATGTAACTGATCAATCCTAGGAAGCTGAGATCGACCTCCATTAACCAGGATTGTCCAGTCCACGACAGTGCGCCTTCACGGAGGAAATTGCGGTAGATAATGTTATTCACGGGGATTGTAATCGCTTGCACCACGATTACAGCACCACCCAGCAGTAGGGCGTTTTTGACTGTTTTCGAGACAGCAAGAAACGTACACATCCCTAGAAAGAACGCGAGAGCCAGGTTCTCTGAGAACACTGACTTGAAAAACATGCTACCGACTTCTTCGTAAGTCATCATTTTACTGCCTTAAACATTTGGCAATGTC
>JABJMI010000048.1 GCA_018659505.1 Planctomicrobium sp. | reverse complement strand
TCAGGGGATTGATGTGAAGATAGTCAAGACATCTTTTCAAATCTTCTTCGTCTCTGCATGTATGTTCGAAAAAGCGACGTTGCCAAATGCCCTGTTCACCGCGTTTGATTCGACTCGTTGAGCGTTGCGTTGAAGTTCCACCTTGATTTCGCCATTTCTTAGTGAATCTCGTTTTGATCATTCTCCAGCGCGTTGAATAATCCTGATCACCTCGCGGCAATTCCCAAACTGTATGCAAATTGTCCGGGAGTAAAACAAACGCAATCATATCAAACGGCAATTCGGTTCTGACTTCATTGATCGACTCACGCAAGCAGGCACGACCAACATCTGTCGTCAAGATGGGGCATCGTTGGTCGGTCACAACCGTGAAAAAGAAAACCTGACCTTCGCGACTACGTCGATAATTGCTCATGCTGAAATTATCGGAGCGATGAAAATCTCTTTCAAGGCTGCACGCGGAATCGTGGTGCGTTACGCTGACCGCTTCACGCACCCTACGTCTACTTGGAGCGGCGTTTAGCGATGGCCAATCGTTTGACCTGCACTGGAGTCAACGAAGCGATGGATTCGTAGATTTCAATGGCATCAGTCCAGCGATTATCAGCGAATGCAACGTCCGCAAGTTTAAGTAGTTCGCGGACTCGCGCCGCATCAGCGAATGTGCGTCGCCGGGCAGAAACACGCCCCCAGACGTCAGCGTCGTCATCGAGAAACAGCGGCAACAGCCGACGAAGTACCGTGGCGGAGTAGGTGATCCGCTTTGTAAACGTGTCGGCGTCAGAATGCGCCCACGCCCAATCATGCTCGATTGCCACGTCAGGTTCAATGACAGCGGCGAGTTCGTCAAGAGCATATTGGTTGTCTGCGAGCCGCAAAGAAACGTCATATTCGTAGCGAGGCAAGCATGCGCCTACGCCAATCGTGCGTGAGTCAGATCGTGTGTAGTCGATGCTGAAATGCGGAGTGCCAGTCGCGTGAGATTCATTAAAGCCTGAATCAAGAAGAAACGCAAATTCACCCAAAGCGTGGCAACAGAGTTCGTTTGTGTCGAGATTCATTTGAGCTGTGACGTCCAACGGTTCTCTAAACGAGACAGTGTCGGAAAATTCGGTTACCTATTCGTGAGGTTCAACACATAACGTCTAGTAGGGTTTCATAATTATTTCAAAACCACACCAGCTCGGCAAGTTGATCTGTAAATCGATACAGACCGTGTGGCACGGCAGTGTGGCTGTGGACAGCCTGTTTTTTGTGCATTCAATTGAGAGTAAGTGACCATCAGGCTGCCCACAGAACCTCAGCTAACCTTCAGGATATCTTCAACCAGCACTCGGCAATGATCGTTCAAAGAAGTTTATAAAATTCTTTGACCTAATCTTCTCGACATTTTCTGTCGAGTAGCCTCTTGAATCAAGGATCTCTGCGATTGTGTCGAGATCTCCCGGGCATTGTTCTTTGCCGAAGCCGCCATCTAAATCTGTCCCGATGCCGGAATGATTTGTGTTGCCTGCCAGTGCCGTAGGGTGGGTGGAGTTCGTCGAACTATGTGAACGGTGGGTTACACAATCACTCGCGAATCAAATCAACAGTTCTTCATCGGGAAAACCGAGAACGTAACCCACCATTTCACCAACGGATTGCTTCACCCACCTTACAGATCGGGTGGCACGACCTGAGGGCAGCGGAGCGGAACGGTGGTCGTGGCAACTGTGAGAGCGAGGTTGATCGTTGCATCAACCTCAACTCCACACCCGCCGGTCTGACATCCTCAGTTGCCACCGTGGGATGACGACTGGAATTTCTCCATCACTTTATCGAGACTGAAGCTGCCGGGCTTCTGACTGGGCGGAAACTCCTTAAACGTCGAGAGGAACTTCCCTACGTATTCCTGTGCCGGAACGAGTAGGAAGAGGCGGTCGAGCCGCCATTGGGCATATCCGATGCCCTCGTGGTCTGCCAACTCGAATGGATCCGAACGCAGATTGAAGATCTTTGGCAAACGCAGCACTGTGAACGGTTCCTCCCACACATCGAAGCCTTCAGCACGCTGCTCCGCAAAGACAATCTTCCATTGGTTGTAGCGGAGGGCGACGAGCGAGCCGTCGTCATTGAAATAGAAGAACTCGTTGCGCGGGCTGGGCGTTTTCCCCGTGAGAGCATCGGTGATATTGTAGCCGTCGAGATGGACCTTGAAGGTCTTGTCCCCGACTTCCATCCCCTTGAGGAGTTGCTCTTTTACATCGGGCGCGCCGGCAGCGGCCAGGATTGTGGGCAACATGTCTTCGTGTGCGAAGATTTCATTGCTTACCGTTCCAGGTTTAATGGTACCGGGCCAGCGAATCGCGCACGGAACACGGAAGCCCCCTTCCCAGTTGGTGGCTTTCTCACCTCGAAAAGGCGTGGTTCCCCCGTCCGGCCAACTGAATGACTCTGCGCCGTTGTCGGAGGAGTACATAATGATCGTGTTGTCGGCGATCCCCAATTCATCGAGCTTGTCCAGCAACTGACCGACCATGGCGTCATGCTCGACCATGCCGTCTGGGTAGACGCCCAGACCAGTCTTGCCTTGACTCTCCTCTTTCAGATGCGTGTGAATGTGCATGCGGGTGGAGTTCCACCACATGAAGAAGGGCTTGTCAGACTTTGCCGCCTTATCCAGGTAGTCGAGCGATGCGTTAGTAATCTCCTCGTCGATCGTTTCCATCCGTTTCTTGCCCAGCGGACCGGTAGATTCGATCTTCTGTGTGCCGTCGGGCATTGCCCAGGTGTGAATCACGCCACGAGTCTTGTATTTGTTGATAAGAGCAGGATCTTTGAAGTAGTCGGGATTCTCAAACTCTTCCTCAGCATTGAGGTGGTAGAGCGAGCCGAAGAATTCGTCAAAACCATGTGCGGTCGGCAAATGCTCATCAAGGTCGCCAAGATGGTTCTTGCCAAACTGTGCAGTCATGTAGCCCCGGGCCTTGAGCAACTCGGCGATGGTGACATCACGTGCCTTCAACCCTTCTTTTGCGCCCGGCAGGCCGACCTTGAGCATGCCCGTGCGGAAACCCGTCTGGCCTGTAATGAATGCCGCTCGACCGGCAGTGCAACTCTGCTGTCCTTACCAATCTGTAAAGAGCGCGCCTTCTTTCGCAATGCGGTCGATGTTGGGCGTTTTGTAGCCCATGACACCGAGGTTGTATGCGCTGATGTTGTACCACCCGATGTCATCGCCCCAGATGACGACAATGTTCGGTTTTTTCTCTTGTGCCGATGCGACGCCGTCATGGGTGGCGACCATGGCTAAGCAGACGACTGCTATCGCTCCTGAGAGACGGAAAGAAATGTTTGGTTTCATGTTGGAAAATCCCATGTATGCCTAATGAAAAAAATGGTTGAGTGTCCACATCAGATACTGCACAAAAAATGATCTGGGAGTCGAATATCTATAGCTTAATATCTACACCTTCAATTAACCACCAGACACCAAGTGCCAGTGTCGATGGCTGTTTAGTCCAGAGCACCTCTGAGGATGCCATGAATGAATGGTAAATCTGGCTTTTGTTGTCGGCAAGGTAGCTGTGGTCAGAATTGTAGGTTGGGTGCAGCGGAGCGGAACCCAACACCGGATCGATGAATTAATGTCGAATTATTGTATGCGACAAGCGTAAGAGTTGAGCTACGAAAATCCCTGCTTCGTATGAAGTTCATTAGACAACTTAGAACTTTCACTGCCTAAAAATACCATTGTTTTCATTTGCTTCACCCGACCTACGAGATTCACCCCGCACTCGGCAATGATCGTTCAAAGAACTGAATGAAATTCTTTGACATGATTTTCTCGATGTCTTCGGTGGAGTAGTTTCTGCTGTCGAGAATCTCTGCGATTGTTGTCAAATCAGCGATGGTGTCGAGGTCGCCGGGGCATTGTTCTTTACCGAAGCCGCCATCCAGGTCGGTCCCGATGCCGGAATGATTTGTGTTGCCTGCCAATTGGCAAACGTGATCGATGTGATTGACGACATCTTCCATAGAGACCGTCTCCGCTGGCGTCACTTTTTTGATGTAGTCAGGTTTGATCATCCAGTTGTCGAACGCTGCGCCGATGACGGCTCCACGCGAAATCAATTCCTTGATTTGTTTGTCATCCAGTTGACGATCACCGGGGACGAGCGCTCGACAATTATGATGACTCGCCAGAATCGGTCCTTCGAAAATGTCCATCGCTTGCCAAAACGATTGATCCGAAAGATGTGTCGCATCGAGTAACATCCCGACTTTGTCCATCTCTTTGAGTAACTGCACACCATCATCGGTAAGTGG
>JABJMI010000049.1 GCA_018659505.1 Planctomicrobium sp. | reverse complement strand
GTATCATGTCGCTGAAATCATCGAGCTGAAATACGATTCCTACGAGAAGGCTGCCCAGGGATTAGTTCGTGGGGATGTCTCGTTGTTGCCGAATCTTCCTGACTGGATTATCCGCAGAATGCTCGATGATGAAGAATTCATGAAAGAATACTTCATTGTCCCCTTTCAACTCCCAGAAACACATTTATTGCAATTCAATCCCGAGAGTAAACCACTTCGAAATCGTGAATTGCGAACGGCACTCGCCTATGCAGTCAACAGAGACAAACTTCTCAAGGAAATCGTACTTCGTGACCCCGCTGCCACAAATGGCAAGATCGTGACTTCGCCATTTCTTTCCTCCAATCCTGGGCGAAACATTCTCGTCGAACCACGACGCTACGATCTTTCCGCAGCGCTCGCGATGGTCATGGCTTCTCAGAAGCAACTTAAAGAAGGGCTTCCTCAACTTACGATGATTGTGGCACCCGGTCCTATCGAGGAAGAAGTGGCTCGCGAGATTGTCGCTGTCTGGAAGAAAATCGGAATCGAAGTCAAATTGGTTTTAGCGAATGAACCACGTCCTGAAGAATGGGATTTGATTTATCGCTCCGTTCAGATGGTCGAACCGCTCGTCGAAATCTGGCCGTTCCTCACGATTGAAGAACGAGCAAGGCTTGATGATCTCAAGAAGTATCCAGACTGGCTCAAGCAGGAACTCGTACAACTCGACCGTACCAGCGACCAAAGTCGCGCGATCTCAGCCATGCAGACCTTGCATCGGCATCTGTGGAGCAACACCGCAGTCTTTCCTTTATGGGAACTGCAACGCTTCATGGTCGTTCGGAAAAACGTCCAAGGATATCCGAAGAATATCATGCACTGTTATGATCAAGTTGACCGCTGGACGATTGACGCCTGGTACCAGACGGAGTTGCCATGATCTGCCAATTCTCATCAAAATTTTATCATTTCCCTATGCAATTGATCCTCCGTAATTGTCTTGTCATTCTGCTTGTCTTTGCTTTCTCATCGCTAGTATTCGCGCAGGCTGATTCAGCAGAAGAAGCGGAAAAGCCTCCTGCCGAAGAGGTTGAATTAAAAGCTAAAACAGCGACTGAGGAAAAACCTGAAGAGACCAAACCAAAAATTGAAATCCCGACTCCACCAACTCCATGGGTTCTTCAACCTTATCGAGTGCAGGTTTTCGTTTCTTTTGAGACAGACCCATTACTTTCAGCCGCGACCCAAAAACAAACTATCAAAAAGCTGCAACAGCATTTGCAGGCACAGTTCCATCAAATGTGGGAACTCGATGTATTTCCTGCAGCAAGCGAAAACTGGTATACCGCGGATCAGCTCACCTCGCTTTCTAGTGATGCACTGCCCGCAAGTCTTTTTGAGTCGGAATCGGATAAAGTCTTCTTCGCCACACTCCATCAAGAGGCAGGCAATTATTTTATGCAAACTCGTGAATGGGATGCCAGCTCACGAACACTCGGCAGTTTGCATAAATCAGTCGTAGCTTCTCGCAGAGAAATTGTTGCTCATCTTGGGAAAGCAATCTCGGAAGCGTTTCGTCCAATTACAGAACTTGAAGTCGTTCATGAAGATGGAAAAATCGAATTCTTAATTCGAGCAGGCGAATACCCTCCACGGAACCCCGGAATGCAACAATTCCGTGAAGGCGATTTTCTCGTCCCTTACCTACGTTATGTTGATCGCAAACGTGAAGTCCAAAAAATTCAACCACTCCCTTGGACTTACATGCAGGTACAATCTGTCGAGAGAAGTCGTGTCGCGCTTTCAATTACATCGGCTTTTGGGAATCCCGTAGCCGCCAAGCGGCGTCGAGTCGAAATCCATGCCATGAGAATTCGACCTTATTTGCCGCAAACAGAAATCTTCATCTACCCTCGTGGCGAAAAGCAAAACCCGCTGGTCGGATGTCGCTGCGAAGTGATGGACCGTGTTCCCACGGAAGAAGACAAAGTCGAAGACCGTCTCAAGCTGGAAACAGATCGGCGCGGAATCGTCACTGTCCCCGTCGTCGAGAAGTCACCATTGCAATATCTCTACGTCTACAGCGGGCAGGCACTCCTTGCCAAAGTCCCGTTCATTCCCGGCTATTCACCATTACTCGAAGTCGAAGTCCCAGACGACCGACCTCGCTTAAATGTGGAAGGTGAAGTTTCACTTTTACAAGGTGAGCTAATCGATATCATCGCGACCCGAGAAGTTCTGATGGCACGTACCCGCGGTGCCGCGAAGGCGAAAAGATGGGACGACGTCGGTAGCTTTCTTAGCCAGCTGCAAGATTTGCCAACTCTGGACAATTACACCAGCAGGATTGCTTCACTCGAAGTTCAAGCAGTCCAGGCAGCGAAGCTCAAACGAGATCGCGTT
>JABJMI010000683.1 GCA_018659505.1 Planctomicrobium sp. | reverse complement strand
GGGATCATCGGTCGCTGTGCGGATCGCTAATGTTTGAATTTCTGCAAGAGGAAATCGAGGAATCATTTTGGATGCGACACTTTGACCGGTCGTAAACTGTCCTCCTTTTGAATCAATTAATAATCGAGCAGTCGCGACTGAAACAAACAATTCACGCAGCGGATCAAACTCGGAACGAGGAGGCAGGACCGCATCAATTGTCGCCTCGGTCGTATTTGCTTCGATTGTCAGCGGGAACGATTTTCCTTTCTCAGCCTGATCTCTTTCGACCGGGACTTCTACGAATAGTTTTTGAGGGTCGATTACGATCGCGAGTAGGTCTCCAGCGCGGACATACTGGCCTTTCGTGACGTGTGTTTCCGTCACAGTTCCATCGATTGCGGAACGGAGAACTGTTTCATCAACTCGAAACTGAGCTAGATCAAGTTCGCTCTGAGCGACTTTTAACTTCGCTTCTGCAATGGCTTTTCCATCGACAATTTTGGATTGCTGTACCAATTCGATCTTTGCAAGTTCGACTCCTGCCTGTGCTGTTTTTAAGGCGAGCGAAAATTCTTGCGAATCAAGACGGATTATCTCCGATTGACTTCGAACGCTGTCTCCAGCTTTCACAAAAACCTCCGAGACAATTCCATCAGTTGGAGCAACGACTGGTAACGAACGAACTGGCTGCAATTTCAATGCGATTGAGTACTTCTCTGGAGAGGTCAGCGTAAGAGCTGCTCGTTCGATAACGACACCAGTCGGTTGATCGCTCTCATCTTGTGCAGACAAATGTGAATTGACCATGCACGTTGAGAAAACGGTTAGTAAAGTAAATGAATGCAAAGCGAAGCGGATCATTTTCAAACTCGTAGTTGAACCATTCGGATAGATGGACTCTATTTTCATTCTCTGATTATCTGTGGAAATCGGAATGAGTCAATCTTGGCAAGTAAGTTAGCCAGTTTTTCATCATGAGATACGATTGTTTTTTGTGTTTTCGCTTGCCACTGAACAAGTTTCTCGCGACTATTTAAGAAACCAACTTTAACTCACGACTACTCATTGCTTTCACTCCATAACGCGAAGTCACCCCGAACTTCCACAGTCGTGCTGCGTGAATTCTCTATTCCCAACCATAAATGGATTGCAGATGTCTCGAATCTTCAAAATCTTGTCTCTTACCTGCTTCTCTCTCACTACATATTTCGTGAACTCCCTTGCAGCTGATCGATCTCTCTATCGAGGGACATTGGAACAGGTCGCCCGAGATGGTAGCGGAACTCCAGTTAAGGAATTTCAGGTTCGCTGCTTTAATGATGCTAACAGCACAGCGAAAATTTTCTATGTATTAGAAGAAAGCAATAATTCTCTGCCTTGGGTGGAGCAATTCGGCGAGACGGATCGGAAGAAAAAAATTCTTGCGAATTCTGGTATTGTGATCGGCTACAGGCATCTCGACAGAAACTATGTGATTCCAGTCGGTTTACCTTTCTTTGCGGATCATAAGGAACTGCAAGAGGACTACGAATGGAATTCAGCGGATGGAGAGTTTGTCGTCTCAGGTGAGAAGGTGGTCAATGGGCATCCTTGTTGGGAAGTGAAAGCGACGATCGGTATCGCCCGGCATCATGTTTTCTATGTGCGAAAATCTGATCCGATCATCGAAGCTGCAACTCAAACAGTATTTATGGGGCCAGGGGATCGTTTTCGCTTGAAATTTGAGAGAGACGACACTGAAGCGAAGGCAGAGTCTCCAGAGAAAATCAACCAGACAATTCAACTGCTTACTCAACTGAAATCTGACTTGAAACGAGATGAAGACAAACGCTTTGAGCCAGTGCAGCCAAAACAAATTAAATCAATAGCTTCCTCATTACCTACTCTCATAAAGACCTCTCAAGAGACAGAACTCAAAGGGTTCGTTAAAGAAATCAACACTGCTGTCCAACTTAGCTTAAGCCGGAATAGCCGCGTCGAGGATCTTGCCGGCTCAATGCTTCAGCAGGAGATTCCTAAATTCACGTTACAGAAACTGAATGCAGAGGAAATTTCTTCAAGTTCATTTGCAGGCAAAACTGTCATCTTACACTTTTGGGATTACGCCAATCCAACGTTAGAACAACCATATGGGCAGGTCGGATACCTCGATTTCATCAACTCTCGTTGGAGCGACAAAGGTGTCTTGGTCTATGGAGTCGCAGTCAATTCGCAACTCACTGATCCCGAAACGAAAGCGAAGGCGATTCGAGAAATTCAGAAGCTCAAACAATTTATGAAGCTGGGCTACGAACTTACCATCGATTCGGGAAGCGTCTTAAATGGTTTTGGGAATCCAACCCGACTGGGAGAAGAACTTCCATTATGGGTCGTCATCTCACCCGAAGGGAAAATTGCTCACTATAAAACTGGCTTCTATGAAGTGGACAACAGAGTCGGACTTAGAGAGATCCATGATCTTTTGGAACAGTTCGTAAATTAGCTAATTTGCCTGGTTGTCATGACCGGTATGATTAATCTTATGATTGAGTTCAATCTTAAATTCAAACTCTTGTCATGTAGTACGGTAGGACCGAAAATTAATATACGGATGGAGTGAGTCTCAGTAACAAGGATGTTTTGATGAAAGAATTATATAAACCTGTTTTCTGGTGTGGGTTCGCGTTATCGCTGTCTGCACTCTATGCAAGCAGCGAGCGGGCAATCTCTGCCGAAATGTCGGAGCCTCAAAAGCCAATCCTGATGAATATCAACATCGGTCAGGCAACGCAGGAAAAGGTCGATTCAGGGGGCGTGGAACGTAGTCAGATGATCGCTGGCGAATCGATTGTCACCGCACCAGTAGTTTCAGAAGAACCCATTCCTATTGAAATCGATCTAGAACCGACAGCACCTATTTCAGCCCCGACAGGCACTTCTGTCTTCTTCTCCGCAGCTCAAGAGACATTAGGCAGTAATTAAGGTGCATCGAAAAACAACAGATGCTACTGCGCTATCGACTTAGAGCCATTTGTGGATGAGCCAGCGATCGGGTAGCCCATTGGGAGTGGGCGTGATGCGACCCAGAAACCTGAATCGTGGACCATCTGTTTCAACTGCCGATGCAATTCAAAGCTGTCTGGATAAACCCAAAAAGTGATCGTGGCATTCGTCCCCTCGGAGAGTAAAGCGGAACGGAACTGAGACCCTGGTTCAATTGCATCATCTAGAGCTTCTGAGAAAACTTCACCAGATGGACGTAGTATCCAATCCGTGACAGACACGCGAATTCGACCAGTTCCGTAGCGAGCTTCGTCGAATATCCCGCCGCTTTCCCGCTGTACGAGATACTCCATTTCATATCCGTTGACAGGTCCAACGCGAGATTGAAATCGCTGTTGTTTTAAGAGGAACTCTCTACGCTTCAGCATATCGCGTTTGACCAACTCCGAGAGTTGATGAACTGGAACAAATGAGATTTCATTGCCAATCAATCTGAAATGGACTTCTTTGCCTGAGACCTGTTTGCCGACTGGATTCAGTTTATGGGCGAGAGTTTCCGTTTCTGGTTCCTCTTCTTCAGTTTGTTCTTTTTTCTCTAAGAGTTGATCGACGACTTGCTGTGAACGACGATTTTCCTCAGTAGAGATTTCAATCAATTTTAAGAGAGTTTGTAGTTTTTCTTTCGCTTGAGTCAGATCCGCAACACCTTCTTCGAGTGTCTTTAATTCATTCGCTTTGCCTGGAGTAAGTTCTTCTTGAGTCGCTTTCAGTTTTGCGATTTTGTCAGCGAGAGAAGCAGCCTGAGTTCGATACTGCTTGACTTGATCAAGTCGCTCTTGATCAATCACAATTGCTTCGATTGCGGGCAATGCTGCCAATTCTGGAGGAGTGAAGCCGGAAACTTCGGGCGAAATCTCTTCTACAAGTTCTATGTCTGGAACAGTCTCGTTATAGAATTCAGCGATAAGAGGTTCGTCCCCTTCATCACTCTCAGTAGAAAGTAATTCAATTGGCTGTGG
>JABJMI010000050.1 GCA_018659505.1 Planctomicrobium sp. | reverse complement strand
TGGTTTCGTTCTGTAGACATCTGGGGATGTCTGTCCGTTGCCTTGTCGAATTAGATTATCGGGATGCTCGAGGCTCTCATCGGTTCGGAAGCGACCAAAGTCGTTGAAGATTTCGAATGTGAGCCCCAGCGGGTTCATCTGTTGGTGACACTTCCAGCATTCTTGTTTTTCAGTCACAGAAACTAGGCGTTCTCGCAGAGTGCGATGATGGTCTTCTGGAATTTGAGCATCTACTGTGATTGGCACGTCCGGAACACGTCCAGCCAGTAATTTCTCGCGAATCCAACGACCACGGCGCACAGGGTCGGTTTCCGTATTCTGTGAATGAGCCAACAACCACGCAGGATGAGTAAGAATGCCTTTGCGATGCTGAACCTTGAAGGGTTGAACCACGGGATAATCCCACGTTTCAATCGCTTCATACTTTCCACGTGTCCATCGCCCTTGGTATCCGAGCGGTCCGCCGCCAGGGACGGGTGGAAGATTGTAGATTTCTGAATGCCGGAACTTTTGACCGCCGTGAAAGAACCAGGGAAAAGTAATCGGTGTTTTGCCTTTGCCGAATGTATGTTCAAAGAACGACATAAACCTTTCATAGTCTCGAACGTGGTGCATACGTCGATCTTCACGAAGATCTGTTATGCGGATGATCTCGAACAGCGTTTTGTGTTGTTCAAAATTATCCAATAACGCCTGCTCAGTATTGTCTTTCCAATCTGTATCTTTCAGCCCGTCATAAACGCGGCGCCAGTCGGCAACAATCTGCTCACCTTCCTGGTTACTTTTTGTGTGCAGAACGAAGAACTCGTCGGTGGTAAGCAACTCAGCAAACACGTTCTTGTCTTCAGTCAAAATGAGGTCGACCACTCGATCGGCTTCGTTAGTGACCGAACCGGCAGTACCGCTGTAATCTCGTCCGGCGTTGTCATAGAAACCACCGCTGCGAGCTACGTCTTTGAAGAGTTTGATACTGTTGGGGTATCCAAAGAATTCTCGAAAGAAACGATTGATCTTTGGGTGCGTCACCGAATGCGAGCGAATGTGTATGCCATTCAGCGAAGAATCGCCTTCAGCATAAAAAGCCTGATTGTCGTTCAACAGCCTGACAACTTCACGATGGTAATCTGCCTTTGACAAGAGCCGACCTTCATTGGCAGCTTTCACCAGTTGATCGTCAGGGACGCGATCATCGACGGCATATGCGATTGCGTAAGCAGCTTCCCGGGGTGAGAGTTTTCGTCTGCCGTATTTGTCGAGAATGCCGGCACCAAATTCCAATCGATACAGGAACTCGGACTTCAGCAGTACGCTGACTAACATCTGCCTCAGACCTTCAGCGTTCCCGCCTAATTTGATCGAAGATCGCAACAGCGGCAGGTATTGACTTAATTCGGCTTCCGTGGCTTCTCGCTGAAGGACGCAATCGAATTGAGCGTGAATCGCGGCGAGCATTTCGTCAACGTTCGGCGAAGATTGTTTACGAACGATCGTTACAAATGCAGCTGGTGAATTTGTGGGATACCAGCGATCTTTCGCATTGACAAATTCAAGCTTCCTTCGATCTTGTCCATGATGAATCGCTCCAAAAATCTGTTTTTCTGAAATCCACTGAGCATTATTGAGCATGACGAGTAAATGCCCACCATCGAGCGTCGCTGTATCGTAGTAACGTACTCCTGAATGATCGGGTAAAACAATGGGATTCGTCACACCATAAAACCTGCGCTGTCGTGCATGCCCCTCTAATCTGAAGACCGCATTCACTCGCTCGTGAAAAATCTGCGGACTGACGAGCCATCGGCGAGCAGGCGTGAAGGGCTTCTCAGTTACAGAACCGTCAAACAACTTCTCGTGATCGACATAGTTGCCATAGGCTGGCTCGCGCAGCTTCTCATCAAGTTTTGATGAATTTCGAAATCGAAGTTCTTGACGCAACCAATTTGCAAAAAGATCGTGGTCTTTATTGCTGAGCTTTTTCGCAGTATCGGGTGGCATCAGTCGAAAGAAAACCTGATCTTGAACTTTGTTCAAAAGATCCAGTTTGGAGTTCAACTTTAATTTTGCGAAGTTGTCAAAGCGAACGTCCGCTTCCGCTGCCTCACCACCGTGACACTCAATGCAATTTGATGTTAGAATTGAGTAAACTTGCTCCGGAATGTTGAGCGGTGACGGTTCTTGACTGAATGACAATGAGGTCATCACAACCAACCAGAAAACAACGAGTAAGACGAGACGTGACATGGCTTTTCAGAGTAACAAATGAAATGAGTTTCAAAAAATGTCCCGTCCTCGAATGCAATGCTGATGCTATTTACATTTTGGATGGGCTTCGTATCGTAGTTTGAGTTTATGAGGAACAAGATTTTCTTCAAGGAGGTTCCGAAAAGGTTGCTATCTGCGTGGGGGCTTGCTTACTTATTCCTCCCTTGTTTCAAATTTCTAAAGTGATCCTAATTTCAATTCGTTTTGCTGTATTGGAGCTGGGAAGCTCTTTATTGACAACGTTTG
>JABJMI010000585.1 GCA_018659505.1 Planctomicrobium sp. | reverse complement strand
GCGGATGAACCGACCGGGAACCTCGATCAAGAAAACGCAGAAACATTACTGGAATATCTCGAAGAGTTCGCGTCCGAAGGCGGAGCTGTACTTTTAGTGACTCATGATGACAGAGCCGTTGCTCACGCCCAGCGGGTGATTCATTTAATGAACGGGAAAGTCGTCACGCCTGCCGCCGTTGGTTGAAGGCGTTTGGCAAGACGATTAGAGTGGACGAGTAATCAGGATCTGTAGTGAATTACTCTTTCAATTGAAACATCTTTTGTCTCTCACACTCACATGATGAAACATATGTTGTTCCACTCAACTTCCAATATCGGCAATTCTCGATCAGGACGCATCAATACATTATGGGTCTTCTTGGCAGGCGCGTGCACTTTAGTTGTTGTTCTTGTGCTGATGTTGCGTACTGGGCCTAGTCGATCCGATTCTGGAAAAAAACATCTCGTCATGTACTGTGCTGCTGGATTGAGGATTCCAGTCGAGGAAATTGCAACTGCTTACGAAGAGCAATATCAAGTACATATTGAACTTCAGTTTGCAGGGTCCAACACTTTGCTGAATCAGCTACAAGTGAATAAGTTTTCGGAAGCGGATCTCTACTTGGCTGCGGACGATTTTTACACAGACAAAGCAGTCGAAATAAAACTCGCTGCGGAAACAATTCCTATCGCTCATCAGCGACCAGTCATTGCGGTCCTCAAGGAGAATGTCAAACAGATTGAATCGTTGTCGGATCTTTTGAAACCTGATGTTGTTGTCGCGGTAGGGAATCCAGATGCAGCTGCAATCGGTAAGACAATCAAAAAGCAATTAGAGAAAATCAAGGTCGATGGAACCAATCGTTGGGCTCAACTTGAACAGCAGGTGACCAAAGAAGGAGTATTCAAACCGACCGTTAACGAAATTGCTAATGATGTCAAAATTGGAGCAGCCGACGCCGCCATCGTTTGGGACTCCACGGTTACCATGCCTAAGTACCGAGACAAGCTGATCGCAATTCCTGTCCCTGAACTCGACTCCGATCCCAATTTAATTAGCATCGCAATTCTTCGCTCATCAACTGACCCAACTGCCTCTTTGAAGTTTGCCAGGTTTCTGTCAGCGCGTGATCAGGGATTGAAAACATTTGAGAAGTACGGAACCCGCCCGGTAGAAGGGGATGTCTGGAAGAATTCTCCTGAGATTTCTTTTTTCTGCGGTGCGGTCAATCGTCGCGCCGTTGAAGAGATTATCGATGAGTTTCAAGAGCGAGAGGGCGTTATTGTACATACCAAATACAATGGCTGCGGAGTTCTTACTTCAGAAATGAAAACGATCAAAAACCAGTCGACGGAACAAGGTTTTCCGGATGTTTACATGGCTTGTGATCGGTACTATCTTGATAATGTTCGGGATTGGTTTCAGGATGATGTTGATGTTTCCGATGTCGAACTCGTTATCGCTGTGCCGAAGGGGTCTACCAAGGTGTCTTCCCTAGAAGACCTCGTGAAACCGGGTATTCGTGTTTCGATAGGACAACCGGAACAATGCACAATCGGGGCGCTTACCCGACGTATGTTTCAAAGTGAAAACTTGTATGAAAAGCTGAAAGAGAAACAAACCGCAGACGGTGAAGTTGTCGTTGAAAAAATTTCTTCAGCCCTGCTCGTGCCTGATGTTGTTACCGGTCATGTGGATGCAGCCGTTGTTTACATCACAGACGCGCTTCCGAACATGGACAAAATTGATACGGTGCGAGTCGAGACGACACAGAACGTCGCCATTCAACCTTTTAGTATTGCCAAAACAAGCGAACATAAATATCTGTCGCGACGACTCTTTCGTAGGATCTCGGAATCAGGAAAAGAGTTTGAAGCTGCCGGGTTTCACTTTCGACTTGGGAAACCAGCCGATCCGAAACCGGAAAGCGACTCATTATGACCGATGATGCGTCGCCCATCAGAAGGACGAACACAAACGTCGCTGAATCGGAAAAGAGTAAGCCGCTGCCAGTGGGTAACGTCGTTCTTTCGAACCGCGTTTTTTATCTTTGTATGGCAATAATCGGTGGCACGTATGTTTTTTTGATTGTGGCGATGTTACTTGCAGATACTTGGTACGTTGCGGAGAAAACAATTGATGCCGCTTCTGACTCCGCTGAACCATGGAAGGCAATGCTGTCAGAAAACCCAATCAGCATTGCTCTGTCAGATTCAAAGATTCGTTACTCAATCTGGCTGAGCTTGATATCCTGTACTTTGTCAGCTGTCCTGTCTGTGATTGTCGCTGTCCCGATTGGGTACCTGTTATCACGACATGACTTTCCCGGGAAACGTCTGCTGGATGCCATTCTCGACATCCCGATAGTCTTGCCACCATTGGTTGTTGGTCTGAGCTTATTGATTCTGTTTCAGTTTCGACCATTTGCCTTCATTGCCCGCGATGTCGTCTATCAAATCCCTGCTGTGATTCTGGCTCAATTTTCGGTTGCTTGCGCATTTGCAGTCAGAACAATGAAGTCGACGTTCGATCATATCGATCCTCGCTGTGAACAAGTCGCGATTGCATTAGGAAGTTCACGGTCTCAAGCCTTCGGTTGGGTCGTTTTGCCTGAAGCGACGCATGGTCTTCTTACAGCGTTTACTTTAGCCTGGGCACGCTCGTTAGGAGAATTCGGTCCCTTGCTAATCTTTGCCGGAGCGACACGCATGAAAACGGAAGTGCTCTCGACAACCGTTTTTCTGGAGATGAATGTTGGTGATATTGAAGCGGCAGTCGCTGTCTCCTTAATTATGGTCTTCGGTGCCGTCACCGTCTTGGTAATCACTCGTATTTGGGGAACTCGTGAGGCTTTGTTGTAACCAACGCGGATTGTATCGATCATGATTTCAATGGAAAAATTGTGCGTGAAGACAGGGGCGTTTTGTTTGGACAACATATCGTTTTCCATCCCAACGGGGGCGTATGCAGTCTTGATGGGACGAACAGGCTCCGGGAAAACGACGATTCTTGAATGCCTTATCGGTCTCCGTAAAGTCAGTTCAGGAAAAATACTCATCAATGATGCAGATGTGACAATGTTAAATCCCGCACTGCGTGGTGTTGGATATGTCCCTCAGGACGGAGCATTGTTTTCACAAATGAGTGTTCGGGATCACTTGGCATTTGCCCTGTTGATTAGACGGGCATCAAAAAAAATAATTAAAGATCGAGTAGATGAACTCGCCTCTTTGTTGGGGATCACGCATCTACTAGATCGAACTCCTCCCGGTCTCAGCGGAGGTGAAGCCCAACGGGTCGCTCTCGGTCGAGCACTCTCCTTCCGTCCCAAAGTGCTGTGTCTCGATGAACCTCTTTCTGCATTGGATCGTGAGACCCGCGAACAAATGTGTGAACTACTTCATCACATGCGTCAACAAACTAAGGTGACCACACTCCACGTTACTCATAATCCAGAAGAAGCCGAAACACTGGCTGACTGTGTTTATCGAATAGAGGGTGGTCAGGTCCTCGAAGTGAAACAAATTCAGTAGTTCTTTAAAAGCTCCCGTGCATACATTTCGGCATCCCAATCCCTCCTCTAAAACCTATTACCCCGTTGGTATCGTTCAGGTGAAAATCATCTTGCGAGCTTTTACTCGGTGTTTTTATTCTGAACTTCGAACTCAACCACAACTGCGCGATGGTCGCTGGGATAGTCCTTGACGACAATGTTTGCATAGTCATTTGATTCGCCGACGACTGCAGCTGAAACTGCAGTTGCCTGTTTGAATGAATAGACAATGTCGATCCGATCGTGATGATCTTTGGGGTCGTTCCCATTGGTGAGAGGAGTCCAGGTCAGTCCTCGATGAGAAACGGGATCGTTGTAGACCGTGCGAAACCCATCTTGAAGTCCTACTTGAATGATCGCAGAACTTGTTGGCCATTGAACTGCAACGGGACAGTGCCGAGCATGCACGACAGCCTTCGTCCAGTCGAGATGCGATGGTTCATTGAAATCGCCAGTCAGGAAAACGACATGTCCATCTGCAAGGACGGGACGGATCTCAGCCAATAGCCTCTCGACTTGTCCTCCCCGTGCAGCCTTTGCCTCTGCGACGGCTTCCTCTTCTGTTTTGATGAACTTTCCGTTGTGGTAAGGAATGCTTAATAATTGATATGGTTGGTAAGGAGCTGGACTCAAGTGGGCATTGAACAAGTAAATCGATCCAAATTCAGGAACTTCAATTTCAACTCCCCACTTGGAGGGTGTCGAGTTTTGTATTGGGTACCGACTGAGAACAGCGGTTCTGCCTCCTTGATCGAAATAATGAAACCCGAGAAGCTTCGCGAGCACGCGAGCGTGGTCAGGTCGCACTCCTTCCTGGGCATATCCAGCAGTCTCTTGAAGCCCGATAATATCGGCTCGGGCAGCACGAATTACTGCCGCTGATCTCTCTATGGGCTGACCACCAGCATCTCCACCATGCCAAAGATTAAAAGTCATTACCCGCAAGACCTTAGGCTCGTCCGCAGTTGACTCATTTACTAATCCCATGTTTATGAAGGTAAGGAAAAGACAAAAGTAAACAAATTGAAATTTCGTAATCATATTATTTCACCCTACTGGCTGTAGTGGAGCCTTG
>JABJMI010000540.1 GCA_018659505.1 Planctomicrobium sp. | reverse complement strand
TGCATTTCATGACCGAATTCGAGATAAATTTCACCATTTAAGATCAAGTGGAAGTAATCTTCGCCTGGATTTTTGGAATAGCAGTACTGCTTCTCCCAACCAATTTTCAAGTGAGCTTTCCACCCTTCTGGATAGGGCATATACAACCGGTAATCGATCTGTTGCTTTTCATCAGAGTCTGATTCGAGGGGCTTCATGGTTGCGAATCCCGCTCATTTTGCTGTGCTTCACGAAGTTGCTGAGCTGCGCGTTCCAGATTCTGTTCTTGATTATGTAATCGAGTCAGCTCAACAGAGGTGTGCATCCGCGTGGCAGCAATGTCTGCGAACGCTAGTAAGATTGTCCAAAGCGCCAAGATGATAACGATGATCCAGTAAATCGCGAAGGTGGCGACGGCTTTTTGCCAGGGAATCAAGGCATCGCCGACAGGAATCATGATCCCGATGATCAGAATCAAGCCGGCTACTTGAATCCGTCTGCGAACGCGTCTTAATAGAAAGTCGTACTCTCTATGATGATGTTCACTTTTATTTAATTCTTTCAACACCTTCCATTGAGTTAAAACCATAAACACCCCCAGAACAATCAGACTTCCTCCGAAAATCAATCCAGGAATCGGTCCGGCTGGTGGGTTTTGCATAGGTTTCTCTAGGTAAAATTAGCGAAATGCGATTCTCAACAATCTCAATGTAGAAGTGTTACTGCTGATTACTCATTGGAGCAGCTCCGATTGTCCCGATGAGGCTCTGAACATAGTTTGTCGAAGAGACCGTTTCCAAGTTCTTTGAGGCAAGTTTCCTTCGTTCTTGAAGCGTGTCAACGAGGTTGAAATCGAGATCGTCTTGAGTGTTCAGGTAATGATCGACTGAATTCAGGTGCTTCTGCCACATGTGAATATCTCGCTTTTGTTGTGTCTTTAAGCGTTCTTGATACCAATCGCTTTTCAGAAGTGACTCTCTGGTGAAGAGATCTCGGATCGACGAGTCGCGTTCGTCTTTGCCTTCAAAATTCCCATGCGCCATGATATGTAGCAATGCCTTCAAAGGAGGACAGGCATCTTCAATGGAACCATCTTCGAAGTACTGCGTTGCGACGCGTTGATACGCCTCCATGATCTGTTCGATACCTTCGATGAACGCCTGTTGATCTTGCGTCTCTGGTCGAAGAATTTCTTCAGAAAAAACGGTTTCAGGAATATCAAAGATCCTGCCAAAATACTTGCGTGCGAAACGCTTGGTAATGCGATACCCCAGTCGACGAGCGGGGATCACTCGACCATCTTCCAATTCAATATCTGCGACCTGTTCCATTAACCGATTATCAATTAACGCCTGTGGATCACGTTCTTCAGTGGACATCCGGCACCAGATCTCTGGGATCAACAAACTGATATCGTGATCGAATCGACAATTGATGCCAATGTGACCGGCGGCCGAAGAAAACGCTGGAGTCCCGGTGAGTATCATCCCCACAAGAGCTGCGTTGAGATCCGCAGTTGGACGCAATGCGTTGAACGGTCCTTTAGTGAGTGCTCCTTCGGAACCTGCTCCGGTTGTAGACGGGCTTTTTCCGGTTAACGAGCATATGTAATCCATGAACATTTCAGGCAATTCCTGATAATGAATTGGATTAAAGACTGCGAGTCCACGGATTTTATTCTCTCGATCCGGTGGATTGTTACGTCGACCAGAGAGAACCGCACCAACTGGCATTGGCACAAATTCATTCGCTGGAATTCCTCTGAAGAGCCGCGCGCCCATTTCAGCGACGTACTTATCCATGGGGTTCACCATGTCAGGTCGGTCTTGGAGATAGCGCGGGTTTTTCGTGGGTACACCACCCACTCGTCGTGGATTGTCTGAGCAAACGATATACTTCGCATCTCCTTTTTTAACAGATCGTAGCAATTTCTTCATAGGAGCTGTGAACGCATCAAAGTCGACGACCTTCGTCGTCATCTCTTCGACCTGATCCTTTGAGGTTGGTTCAAAGTTGGAGATAAAGTTGACATCTTTGCGCGCCAAATCTGCTTCAGCCTGCTTGTCGAATCCGCGATGAATTGCATCGTCGGGACGCTGAAAGAGTCGGTATTCACAGTTCTCTGCAAATTTATAGGAAAAGGCTTTGAAGTAATCGGGGACACCTTGAATCGCATTTCCGGGAACAATTGTCGACGCAGTGATATCGTCTTCAGTCTGAACCTTAAATGCCGCTGCGAAGTCCTGACGAACTTTGAATAACCGCCAATGATTATTCGGTGAGAAGCCAACTCTTAGATATGTTCCTACCAGTTTCCGATTGAACAATTTCAGCTCATGCCCCATTGTTCCGTTGATCAGATCAACACCAAAATATTGCTCCCATTCTCCTTCTTTCCAATCCGGGTTATGGAATCGTTTGATAGCGTAGACTAAAGCGTAGACATTCTGCGGAATGCTTTTGAGCCAAGTGTTGTAATCCTCTGTGTATTCTTCAGAAGGTGTCAACAATTTAATCACACTTCCAAGCGACCTTCGCGGGCTCAAGACGGAGCGACTCTTGTATCCAGTCGAGCTATATTTCTCCAGAAATTCTTCATTCCATCGGTCAGCATAATTATGAGCAAAAATTTCTCGCACACGTTCGATATCAGTTTCGTAATTCGAAACAAAGATCGAACCGTACTGCATATAATCTACCAGCGACTTGCTGATTTCACTTTTGCCTCCACCCGAAACGGTACAAGGTTTGTGGCAAAAAATGCCTTCTCCCGCTGTTCCAATCAATCTCCATGATGGAGCTGAAGGGTGCTTTTCCATTCTCAGGCGATAACCTGACGGCGCCATGTAGACTCGGTTAGGCAATAGTGGAATTTCATAATTCTTCCCTTTGCGAGTCCAAGAGATG
>JABJMI010000480.1 GCA_018659505.1 Planctomicrobium sp. | reverse complement strand
TTCTGTCTTATTTCAAACAGTGATGTTTGCGAGTCTGTTCTTTGCTTATTTACAGATTGGTCGCGAACTTGGTCCTATTTGGATGATCGGGCTATTTATGCTCTTACAATTTTCTCTGGTAGCTTCCCAGGAACAGATTTGGCGACTGATGACTTCCCAGGCGTGGAGGGGTGATTGCCAAAACTCCACTCAATTTGTAACGAATATAGATCAACGATTTGCAGGGGGAATCACAGGGTTCCCAGGTTACGAGAGAGTCTTGGTACCATCCTCATGGCAGGCAAATTTGAGTCCTTCGAATCTTAAAGTCCTTCTTGAACGTCGTTGGGCGGCAGTACAAACTGGAGGACGACGACGAGGAATTATTGCAGCTGCGGCATGGAACATCTTCTGTTTCAGTATCGCAGTGTTCGTAAGTGGCTCAGTTGTGTCCAACATTGGAGACCTCATGACTGTTTTCTTGTGTTTCTTAATTCTATCGTTTATGGGGCTATTAATCCTTCCGAGCGTAAATCGAAGTAGTGTTTTTGCACTAGATCGGAGCTTCGCAGGCAGATTCGGCAAGGAAGAACTGATCGAAGCCCTCACGGTGATCGACGACCTTACAGAGCAGGATCGGGATCGTTCTGTTTCTGAGGAGTCCGTATTTCAGCCAATCCCATGTCCAGAGAGAAGAATCCAATCCCTTGAAGAAAATGGGCGGCATTCGATTCCCGCATGGAATGTTGCTCGAACTGCGCTGTTTCTCAGTTGGGCATTTGGAGGTCCCTTGGCGAGAGCCGTTCACTGCAATGTGGGCCGCCCTGAACTATGGGCCATGCTTCCAACCGATTGAATGATTGACTTGCGAATGTTGACAAGAAATCTATTCCTCATTAGTTCGCTTTCGACTCACTCTCCCCCAAGAATTTCTTATGAGCTATGCTACGCTCGGTACTATTACGAAGAGCAATCAGTTGGGAAATATCTGATGCAAGCAAGTCACGAGACGATGCAGTGCATGGAAGTTTGGGGAGGAAACTCAGCAACTTGGTCATACTTCAATGCTCCGGGGTTGGAATTCTGGATTTACAGTCAGCCCACGGGCTCAAGTCTACAGGGAGGAGATGTTTACTATCTATCGTCTTGTGCGTCTGGGCGAACGACTCGATTGCTCGTCGGAGACGTGAGTGGTCATGGTGAGGAGGCGTCACCAACTGCTGATTCCCTACGTAACATCATGCGTCAAAATGTGAATTTCATCGACCACACCAGACTCGTCACATCGATCAATAAAGAATTTGAACAGGCATCATCCTCGGAAAGATTTGCCACAGCTGTCGTGGGGACTTTTTTTCTTTCGACCAGAAACTTTCAACTTTGTAATGCGGGGCATCCAGCTCCGTTACAGTTTTGTTCGCAATCGAATAGCTGGGAATCTTTTCGATCGAGTGACAAGAAAACGCCTCCCAGGAATCTCCCGTTCGGGATTGATGTGGAACATCAGTACCAATCAGAAAGCTGCCGCTTGCGGCAAGGCGATATGATTCTTCTCTATACCGATGCGATCTCAGAAGCTCTAGATGAAAGTGGAGAACTACTCGGGGCAAATGGCTTAACGAAACTCATAAACTCGCAACCATCTTCAGAGCCCGACAAAATCATTTCAAGTTTGCTGGAATCCATTAAGAAGTTGAATTCGATGAATTTGGAAAACGATGATGTGACATTGCTACTGGCTCGCTCGACGCTAACCCGTGTCTCCCTGAAGAACGAGTTGTTAGCACCGTTTCGCTTCCTCGGTCGCTGAGCGGGGCTCACTTAAAGCATCAGTAATCAAAAATCACGGCATTTCACGAATCAAATTCGATTCTTATTATTTTCAGATTGAAGTTCATGACCTTTGTTGATCCACATACGGAGTTATCTGCGTCTCGCGTTGCCGTAATCGGCGCCGGAATCTCTGGGCTGGCTTGTGCTCAGGCACTCAACGAGCAGGGAGAGAAAGTCACGGTATATGATAAAGGTCGTGGTGCAGGCGGAAGAATGTCAACCCGACGCACAGCGGAGCGATTTGAGTTTGACCATGGTTGTCAGTATTTCAGTGCGACAGAGGACAGATTTCAGAAGCATGT
>JABJMI010000810.1 GCA_018659505.1 Planctomicrobium sp. | reverse complement strand
TTTGTTTTGATATTATTTTTATTTGCTACCCAGCTTAGATAGTAAGGGTCTACAGGAATACAATGCCCCCCAACACCTGGACCAGGGTAAAATGCTTGAAACCCGAATGGCTTCGTCTTCGCTGCATCGATGACTTCCCAAATATCTATTTCGAGTCGATCAAGGAGAATCTTTAATTCATTGACTAACGCAATGTTGACTGCGCGGTATGTGTTCTCCAAAATTTTTGACGCTTCAGCGACTTCTGTCGAACTCACCGGAACGATATTCACAACTGCATGTGAGTAAAGTGCAGAAGCGAGCTTCAGACTTTGCTCATCAATTCCGCCGACAACCTTTGGAATTTTTGCAGCGGAGTAAACAGGATTACCCGGGTCTTCGCGTTCTGGACTGTAAGCTACGAAAAAGTCTTCACCACTCTTGAGTCCTGAAGATTCCAGGATGGGTAGAAGCACTGTTCGCGTCGTTGTTGGATAGGTGGTACTTTCGAGGACGACCAGCTGACCAGGGCGAAGAACTTTCGCGATGCTTTCACCCGTTCCTGAAACATAACTTAAATCGGGGTCACGACTGTCATTCAGCGGAGTCGGTACGCAAATGATGATGACGTCTGCTTCCGCTAGCCGAGAGAGATCGCTGGTCGCAGAGAATTGTCCCTGAGCGGACCACTTTTGAATCTGTTCGGATGAAACATGTTTAATATAGCTTTTGCCCGCATTCAGGCTATCGACTTTCGTGTCATCAACATCAAAGCCGAGAGTCTTGAAGCCAGCGTTGAAGAACGCGTCAATCAATGGAAGTCCGACGTAACCTAGACCGACCACTCCAATGAGTGCATCAGTCGCTTCAATTTTCTGCAACAAACCTTCCGACATGGACAACCTTTTCAATGAGTGTTTGAGACTTTATATGACATGTCTCTTCAACGGACTTTTCAACAATGATTGCATATCATAGTGTGCTGGAGTCATGTGAGAAATAGAAACTATTTCTTCAAACTCACGCACTGCTTGAACTTGTCAACAAAGAAATCCATTGGAGCACTCATGTTCGCCATTAATGTCATTTTGACCGTCAAGGGAAAAGAGAATGTCACGCAGGTCGGCGAACTGCTAGCAGAGGCGGGGCGACTCTCTCGCAAAGAGCCAGGTTGTCTATCTTTTGAAGTCTGCCACTCTCAAAACGAAGAACTGGTCTATCTACTCATTGAACGCTGGGAATCGAAAAAAGCCTGGGAAGTCCACAAAACGGCTCAGGCGTTTCTTGAAATCTATCAACCGAAAGTATTACCACTTGTTGATCGAGACCCACATTTCTCTGATATTTTGGAATAGAACACTTCCCAAAGCCACAATTGTCGGTGTAATCCGCTTTCAAAAGTTAGAACGCAAATGGCAAGAGACAGAACATGAAGATCCATTATAATAATTTTATAAGAATCAGGACTGTCTTCGAACAACGTGATCGCAAGTCTTGATACGTTTCAGTGAATGTTGATTCTGTAGAACGTCAGTCTTTAACGGGAAACATTGATTTTCAGATCCAGTATACTTAGCCGCTCTGGTACAACACCTCGTTCTGCCACAGTTGAAGCATCAATCTGGGGACAATTCTTGCCGCGCGTCTTGTATTTCGGGGAGCATTGAATGAGCATCATATTTTTCGCACAAGCATTGCAAGTTGTACAGGGTTTGACGTTCTACAGCGTCATTGACAGTGAAATCATCTGTTTCGGAGAATCGCCGCAAAATTGAATCGAGCACGACGAATTCGGATGCGGTTACGGTCAGTTTGACTCGTGAAGAGTCAATTACCGAAATTTCGGTGTTGGTCGATAATTGAAGAGCATTGGCCCAATGGCGAAGCATGTTATTTGAATCGGTATCGCCCCAAACCGCGTTTGAGTAATGTCGCATCCGCATTACGCATCGGCGCATTTCTTCTAAAAAATCGTCCTCATAGTGAGCTACGATGTACTTTTCCCAATCCGCATCGTCACCAGTCGCGAGACGAGTGAGAAAATCGGCAAACGCCACTCTGGCTTCAGTATTGCGGGGCATGGTGTGCTAACAGTTCGAATTATTGGCTTAAATAAAAGTAGATAGAATACTCGCTCTCAATCTGTGATTCAGCATCTTTTCTACGAAAATTGCGACACATCTGTCCAGTTCGACCAATACTAATTAGTGACGCTGGCTATCTAATTCTGTGCGAACATGTCGCGAATCTTCAGGGTTTACACACGAATATGTCAAAAAAACGTAAAAGATGTTGAAAACTTGAAGAGAGTTCAGTTCATTAAGCGTCAAGATAGGTACTCTTTTTGAGTACGATTCTGCTTACGCAAACCCTATATTCTGCGTGATCAGAATATTCGTCAAATCCCAATTCATAGATTTCACCGAGGCTCGGGTGATGAGACTAAAACATTGTTTCCTATTTTCTGTTTGCATGATCATCGGACTTTCCAGTCTGAGTCAGACTCTTTGGGCACAGGATGATCCTGCCTCTGGAGATGATGCTGGAGCAACTGCGACAGAAACTGAAGGCGAAGAATTTTCACCCAAGGAAATCGTCATTTCCTCGGGTGAGAAGATTATCTATGTTCCCTTTAAGAATTTTGATGGGGTCTTTCAAGACCCTGAAGCAAATGTTGTTCTGCCGTATGCCGAGTACCAGCAGATGTTGGAACTCTGGAAGAAACGCAATGAACCAGTCATTGCACCCGCTGCCGTCATTAAATCTGCTGATTACATCGTCAAAATTGATGGCGATTTGGCTCGCATTTCGGCAACATTGAAACTTCAAGTCCTGGGTGAGCCATGGGTTTGGATCGGTGTCAAATTTGGGAACGCCTCGATCAGCAAGGTCAGCGGAGACAATGTTCTGCTGCAAGGGGTAGGACCGGGTGAATACAAATTGCACTTCGAGTCACAAGGTGAGAAAACAGTTCAAATTGAATTGGCAGTCCCGGTCAGTCAATCTCCAGATGGTCGTGAATTTGTTTTGAATGTCCCGCAAGTTGGGATCTCTACCTTGGATATCACGGTCCCTCGTAAAGCTCAAACGATTGAAGTGACGCCAAAAATTGTGGAACTCCCTATGGAAGATGTCGCTGAGGATGCCACACGTATCAAAGCGAATATTGGAGCGACTGGTGAAATTCGAGTTCGCTGGAATCCGAAGACGACTCTCAAACCTGAAATGAATTTGCTATCGAGTGTGAACAATCAGACT
>JABJMI010000501.1 GCA_018659505.1 Planctomicrobium sp. | reverse complement strand
GATTGAGTCAGAACCTCTTGAGGATTCTGCAACACACCCGAAGCAGCCACGATATGATCGGTAGGCATCGTAATGTTGAGTTCGTAGTCACCAAGTTCGAGCGTGAATTCGCCACGTCCGAGAAACTGCTTATGTTGCCAACCTGTGTAATCGGTGTAGGCAACGAGGCGAGGATACCAGTGAGCGATTTCATAAATCGTGTTGCCATCTTTTTCGAAGAATTCATACCCGGTTCTACCGGGAACGAGATCGCTGTTGTTGATGGCATAATTCCAGGCGAGATTGAACCTGAAACTCTCCCCCGGTTTGAGCGGCTCCGCGAGATCGATCCGCATCATTGTTTTCACAATCGTGTACTTCAGCGGCTGATCTTTCGCATCGGTTGCCGTCGTGATGGTCATCGCTCCATCGAATGACTGCCTTGCTCGCAGACTTTTCAAGCTGTCTGTTGAAATGCGGTCGAGTCCCGGTGCTGTCGACGTGAGAGCCGAATCGGAATCAGGAGCGAAGATATTCGCATCCAGTTGCAACCACAAATACGTCAAGGTGTGCGGTGACTTGTTGTGGTAGGTGACCGCTTCGTCTCCGGTCAGCAGATGTTTCTCTTCGTCGATTTCGACATTGATGACGTAATCCGCCCGCTGTTGCCAATATTCCGGTCCCGGTGCTCCGGAACCAAGCCGTGATTCTGTCGGAGTCGGCAGGATCTCGTCCAATTGCCGGAAAGAGTCCACCTGTCCATATTTCGAATTGGTGATTTGGGACAAGACAGGCGAACCAAGAAAATGTAAGCCAATAATTGCAACGGCAGCGAATCTAAGTAGGAACACAGACGAAATCCTCTAGGCACTTCAAATGAAATTACATTTGTAAAACGATGATGATGTTGGGCTACAAATTACAGGAAATGATGCTGTGATAATAGTTACCCCTTTCAGCTCTGGGCGACTCAATGAAAGATGCGGATTCCTTTCATGAAAACTCTCATTCAACTTTCGGCTCTGAAATGGGAAACGAGGACCTTCTCTGGTACACTTTGGAAATCTCTAATTATCACTGAGGGTACTATGATGACACGTTATGTAATTTTAAGTGTTTGTGTTTTGGGAATGACTTCGTTGTCTGGTTGTGGTGGAGGTGGAGACGAAACTGCTCCAGAACCTGCGAACACAAGTCAAACTCCAGCGGAAACGTCACCGCAATTGACACCCGTATCAAAGGTTGATGATCCGGCTGCGGATGTCGCTTCCCCCATGCAATCAGACGCTTCGCCAATCCCGTCGATCCCAAGTATTTCCCTAAGCGGTTCATCAACCACGAACTCAACAACAGAGACTATTGACGATCCGATCAAAAAGGCAACAGCTGCCGATGAGAAGCGTCGCAAACTTCTGGAAGTGATGAAACCCGTTCAGATCATGCTGGGAAGTTGGAACGGAACAACGCAAAAGGAAGTCGGCGATTTTAAGGCATTGACCACACCAGCTTGGGTCTGGGACTTCAAAACAAATCGCGAGCAGCCAGCAATGGTGATGACTTCCGAGAAAAGTCCTTATCTCAAAAACGCCCGTTTAAGTTATTTAACAGACGATAAGAAATTTATCATGTCTGCAACTGATGATGAAGGAAACGTCCGCGAGTTCGAGGGAACATTTTCCAAGCCAGTCGAAGAGTTTCAGGGCGATGACCAGAAAATGCACGTGAAATATCAACTCCAACTAAAACAAACTAATGGAACATCTCCCCGAAACACTTGGCAGGTGACTTTCAATCAGCAGGAGAATCATCGGTACCTCGTGGAGCTTGCCCGTAAGTCTGGGTCCAACTTTCTAAGGTTCGATACTATTGCGACTCAGCGAGCAGGAACTTCGTTTGCCAAATCTGATCTCGGCTATGGTGAACGTGAATGTATCATTTCGGGAGGTTTGGGGACGTCACAGGTCAGTCACAATGGTAAGAGCTATTGGGTCTGTTGCAGCGGATGTAAAGCTGCTTTTGATGAAGATCCAGAGTCGTGGATCGCAGAATACCAAGCAAAAGTCGCCGCCAAAGAGGGTAGCTAAAACCAACTCATTTAGCCCCCGGTGATCCACCGGGGGAAACAAGCCGCACTCAGCGCATAAAAAAGGCAGCGGTCAGGCGGGCTGTCCTAACCGCTGCGGGAAGAGTAGCTGCCGAAAGCGGGCCAACCTCGACAGCTGCACCCATAATAGATCGTACACGAACTAAAGCAATGGCTTTTCCCAAATAAATCACGGAAATATTTGTGGAAATACCGAACCAATTTTGATGCGTTATTTTCGCCTGCTATTTCTCTCGCTAAATCTACTCATCAATATCGGCTCAAATGAATAATTCTCTGACGGATCACCTGACACCTGCTCAGAAAGAAGCTGTCGAGCACGTCAACGGACCTCTTTTAATCGTTGCCGGCCCCGGATCTGGCAAAACACGCGTTGTCACTCGGCGCATCGCAAACCTTGTCGAAAATGCCAATGTTGCTCCCCGAAACTTGCTAGCGATCACCTTCACAAACAAAGCTGCAAAGGAGATGGGACACCGAGTCAGAGAGCTACTCCCGGACGTCAAAGTCTGGGTCAGTACATTTCACCGCTTCTGTGCCCGCTTGCTGCGAGAGTATGGAGAAGCTGTTGGGATCAAGTCGACCTTTACAATCCTCGACACGACCGACCAAAAGCAGATGATGCGTTTGGTGATGAATGACCTTGATTATGACACGGTCCATTACTCACCCAATAAGGTGCTTTGGAGAATTAGCGCTGCGAAAAATGACCTGATCACGCCCGAGCTGTTTGATGCCAGATATGAGGAGTCTGTCGCTGACCATTGGCAGGCGGTCATTCGTCGTGTTTATCCCGAGTATCAGAAAAAAATGTTGGAGTCGAATGCGGTCGACTTCGATGACTTACTAGTTCATGCCGCCATGTTACTCACAGAGAACCCCGAACTGTGCGATCAATTGGGAGATCGTTACCGCTACATTCTTGTCGATGAATACCAGGATACAAATCTCGCTCAGTATCGAATCGTCGCAGCATTGGCTCAGCGACATAAAAACTTGTGCGTCACCGGCGACCCTGATCAGTCGATCTACGGTTGGCGGGGAGCCAGAATCGAAAACATCCT
>JABJMI010000449.1 GCA_018659505.1 Planctomicrobium sp. | reverse complement strand
CTGCGATTTTGGGACAAGGTTTGCTCTCTGCAACAACTGGTGATCACGGAACACTAGAGACGGTAGCAATCGATATTCGTAATAGCGTCCTGAAACTCATTCAGCCCGACGTCGCATTGATTGCACTTAAAGGTCACCTCGACGCAGAGGTTCTGAAAGATAAGATTTTCTGGCAGTCTCAAACGGATCAAAGTTTCGTTGAATCGGAGGGGCCTCTTTTTACGATTGAATCGTCTTCTAGTTTCCTTTTTGAACCCAAAGCTGTACCTCTCAGGGAATTAACATTAACCATGAAGCATGTCGTTCCAGATGAGGTATTCCAAGCGGATCCAATCATCTCGAGTCTTACTTCGCAAAAGTTTCCACTTGAATTATTCTTCTTGAATAATAACGCTGAAAACCCGGCAATTAAATCTGCGAGTGACGGTCGAAATGCCGGCGTCGATTGGTCTCGTTCAGGAATTCTGGAACTTATAGAAAGCCCTGCAAGCAATTCTGATGCAACAGAGTTCAGTAAGTCTAAATTCTAAGATCACCTAGATCTAGGACATTTTTTTGTAAAAAACAAAATGGTCGCACTCACTAAAATTTCAGAAGAATCAGCAATTTCATCAGACTCAACTTTACATCATATTGAATATTTTACTTCCGAAGATCTTGAATGCCTGAAATGAAGTTAAATCCAGAAGAGCAGCGATCAGCTGATGAGTCAATCAATGAAGCTTTTCTCGAAGATTTTGCATCTCAGGAAGATATCACTACTAATTCGTTAGTACCATCAGATGCTACCGGAGCGATTCGAATTATCTCTCGAAGTCATGGAATTCTTTCTGGAATTTCAATTGCTAGGCGCGCGTTTGAAATCTTCGACCCGAAGGTCACTTTCCGACAACTTCTCAATGATGGTGATTCACTCATACCTCAAGGAGTTATTGCAGAAGTTTCTGGTTCTGTGCGATCGCTGCTGACAGTCGAAAGAACCGCACTCAATTTCCTAACCATGCTCAGCGGAATCTCGACATTAACTGGCCAGTTCGTCGCTGCCGTAGAGGGAACCAAGACACAAATTCTTGACACTCGTAAAACACACCCAGGTCTCAGAAGCTTGCAAAAATACGCTGTTCGATGTGGAGGCGGAACAAACCATCGAATCGGTTTGTATGATGCAATTCTCATAAAGGACAATCACCTTGCGTGGTTCACAACGAGTGGTCAAAACCGTCTCGGGGAAGCGATTCTGAAATGCCGCAGCTACGCCCCTGACGACACGGTCGTTGAGGTCGAAGTCGATTCTCTTGAACAGCTCAGAGAAATTCTTCCCGCGAAGCCCGACATTGTTCTGCTTGATAACATGACTGAAGATCAACTTCGAGAAGCTGTTCTTTTACGAAATCAATCCGCGTCAAGCGTCTTGCTTGAAGCATCAGGTGGAGTTAACTTAAATACTGTTTCAGGAATATCAAAAACTGGTGTTGATCGAATCAGTATCGGTGCATTAACGCATTCTGCTGCCGCTTTAGACATCGGCTTTGACTGGCGTTTTGAAAACAGCAATTTCCGTTAACGAGTCGTATACTTAGAGAGGCTTAAAAAGTTTGGTTAACCACTCATGTGGAGCAGCTTTATAAGTTGCCAAGACTGGATGAAAGCCTGTCCCACGATCAGTAATTATTAGCTTTACGTTGTATGATTTCAAACAATCGAAGTTGTTACGAGAAGAATTCAACTTCAATTGGTCTATGTTGACCTTTCTTTGCAACGTATTTCTCAAGAGTGAGTTAAATCACGCAGGGCATTTAAAGAGTTCTGACAACCGTGATTGGTGATGATGATCTAGGGCTTCCGGGTGAAGCTGCACAAAACGGGGCAAGCAATCTACCCCCAATTTCTGTTACCTGACCGAACCACACTTGACATTCAATGGTCTGAGTGTTTTGATACTCGCGAATTGAAGTGGAGTCACTTCAACATTTAGCGCCAGTAGCTCAGTTGGATAGAGCAGCGGACTTCTAATCCGCAGGTCGGGGGTTCGAATCCCTCCTGGCGTACTTAATATCAAAGGAGTTACGTCGATTCGGCGTGACTCCTTTTTTTGTTTGCCAGTGTATTGCCAGTGGGGTTTGGTCACCTTAAAGCTGGCGTGTTTGAGAACGCGAGAAACGGCTTCAAGTATTACTCCTGCATCGAGTAGACGTTTTGCACAAGCTCGCCTTCTATTCAAGTCTCTTTGTATTTCTTGTTACGCGTTTTAATTCGCCAGATCAGGTTGCTTGAAGATCATGGTCACAGTCGTTTGTGAAACAATTGGAAATTTCCCATCTCGTAACACTGTTGCTCGAATCATGAGATTATATTCATTGAGTTCATTCACTTGAGAGTTGACTGCTATTGGCAACTGAACCTGTTGAGTCTGCTCTGATAAAGTGATTGGTGTAGCAGAAAACAGAGTGCCATCTGTAAGAAGTTCGAGTTGGACCGGATCCTTAAGATGTGATGATCGATGGACCGAGATCGGGATATTAAACGTCTCGCCGGGGATGATGAGAAACTCGTTCTTCTCAGCTGCGATTTTTAACAAAGCTCCTGTTGGAAGGAATCCCATGCGAGTTTTCTGTCGAGTGAGCGAATACCGGACATTGCCTATGGGGTCGGTGACCTTGGCAACACCATTGACCACCATGCGGGAAGTCCGTGTTGTCTCCAACCACTCTGGTAAGAAGACTGGATAGAGAATTCGCTGAACGCCTGGTGGAACATCCAATTCTGGTCCAGAAATGCCTTGTCGATGGCGTCCTTGTTTGGCTGCCATTTCCAGTCGAATTACCTCTTCAAAACCGGCATCACGTTCGATAAGAACAGACGCCGGAAACGTACACCCTCGCGGCCATTTGGTAACATCATCCTGCCCTTCTGCGTCAATCGAGAAAGGAGGTTTGATGGTCATTGCGATCAAAATGGGACTCGAAGTTTGTTGAAGAATACTCTGGTTATCCGCGATTGATTTTCCCTGGATTGTTACCAAGGAAGCGGAAGCTGCCGCATCGGCAGCGACGTCTAATTCGACGGAAAGGTCTGATTTCCCCGCAGGGATTTCAAGCTCAGCGGGGACTGTGACTCCTGCGGGCAGATTGATGAATGAAAGAGAAATCGGTTCTTTGAAACCAGGAGTCCGAGTAACTTTGACTGCAAGTTTTGCTTT
>JABJMI010000366.1 GCA_018659505.1 Planctomicrobium sp. | reverse complement strand
AGTTTTATTCATCAAAACCCAGAAGATCGCTGCAAAGAAGAACCAAAGCACCACCGGGATCCACCACGCTTCAGAACCGATAGAAAGCAAGGTGTCGTCGGTCACCGTAATCTGTTCGCTGCCGGTCATCTTCGCGGACAATAATCGCGCGAGACTTCTCAAGCCGACGAGAGACGCCAACGTCGCCACAAACGGCGGGAGTTCGACCACGGTGATCAGCCATGTATGGAATGTCCCTATTAGAACTGCGCATAGTAACGTCGCCAGTGCCGATGCGACGAGAATCCATGTTGCCACATCCCCGGTGATTGGTTGCCCGCGATCTGTTTTGGGAACAAGCAAAATAATAATCCCGAAGAACATCGTTCCACTGAAGGCAATGACCGATCCGCTGGAAAGGTCAATTCCACCGGAGATGATGACAATCGCTGCTCCGAACGCGAAGATCCCTAGCATCGAGGCATCACGCAGAATCGACTGTGCATTCTCACGTGGCTGTTCCCGATAAGAGGGGCTCAACCACGTTGTAACAGTGATCACCGCAAAGATGGCAATGATCAGTCCGATTTCGTTGCGATATTTTTTAAGGAAGTCCATGAAGAATCAGTCACGATTGAATGATGCAATACGCTTTAGCCAGACATTTCAAATGTCTGGCAAGCGAAATGTTGCTTAACTACGAACTTACGAGTGACCGTTCAGCCAACCAAGCCTTGAACTCTTCATGCGTCATGAAAACGGTTTCAGGCTCAAAGATATCTTTCGAGATGGAATTGTCATTCGGGACAACAACTCGTAGCTCTGTTTTGAACAAATCTTTTTCACCTTCCTGAGCGTATTCAGGATAGTATCCATCAATGATGGCTTGGTCGTCTTCAGTCATAGCGAGCAATAATTTCACGCTCTCATACCCAATCTGGTACGGGTTCTGAACGACCATCACGTCAACGTCGCCGTCTCCCATTGCCTTGATACTCGCTTCGGCAGCGTCGAAACAGATGACATCAACCTTCTCTCCCAATTTACGATCCTTGACAACTTGCACGGCTTGCGGCGTATTGTAAGCCCAGATGCCCACAAGTTGATTCAAATCGGAGTTACGGTCGAGGGCGCCTTCGACATTCTTGCGAGCTTTATTCTTATCGGCTTCATCTGCGAGCCGTTCAATTTCAGTTCCAGCTTCTCCCATGCCTTCTACAAACCCTTCCATCCGAGCAACGGCGTTCGCAGCACTGGTGCTGCCGACGAAGAATGTGTACTGGACATCTTTCGGTCGAATCGCTTTGGCAGCGCGACCAAGTTCCCGTCCACCGACGATGTTGTCTGTGCCGAGATACGCATAGCGAGCGTCACGAAATTGTTCGCGATTGATATCGCCATCGAAAGTGATGACCTTCACGCCTTTGTCTTGCAGCTTCTTCATTTCACGTGCGATGGCTGCACTGTCAGGGTTGTAAACAGAGATCCCCACCGCAGCGATATCAGATTGCAAGTTGTATTGCTTCAACTTATCGAGTTGTGCTTTATCAGTGAAATCACCACGTTCGAAGGAAAGAACATACCCTTTGCCATCGAGCTCAAACTCTTTTTCAGCCTCCAAAGCCCCAGCTTCACAGGTGTCCCAGAATGGATCGGGACCATTCGTTAGTAGAACAATCCTTTTCTTGCTTTCCGCTTTTGAACCGGGTCCAGCAGTCGGAGTTTCACCAGGACACCCAGCTAGGGTGACGGTCAACAGGCTTGCCATGAGGAGAAGAAACGACCGGCGCAGATGGTCCATTTGTCTATTTCCTATTTATAATAGAGGAGAAATTGAAAGTTAGTTTCGAATTGATTGTATTGTCACCTCAAGATAAGCCTTCATTGATGGCAAGTCAACGAGCAGGCTTGGGCAGTTGTCTGTAAATAAAATCCCATACAAGCACGCAGCGCGAGCAAGTGAGTCGACTACCGAAGCACGCTCGCTCGCGCGTCGTGCTGGTAGACTATTTTGTTGTCAATGTCTTGATGGTCTCTGCTTGTCGCTCAAGGCTGAATGAATGAGTTAGAAAATGACTCGAATTAGACTATTCTGACAGCAGCTGAACTGAAGGGCGATACCATTCCCCATTCGCTAAGGCGGTTAACGCCGCTTGCTCATCAGCGATTGGAGTAGGCAACCCATCCTGACCGAATGATAAACTTCCATCTCGCTCAATCATGAACAGCCCCGTCTTCACTGCACCTGATTCGCTTTCAATCAAACCATATTCTCGATGAGCCGGAGTTGGTTGCGGGTTCGTCATATCGATGTCTGTCAGCACTGGAAAGGGTATTTCTTTACCGAGCCGTTTCTCGGCTTCTTCATTCGCGAACGGTGTCGCTGTACTGACGGCGATAATTTCAATGCCAGCCTGATCGATGACTTCAAAGTTTTCTAAGAGTGCTTTCGTTCGCGGGTCTTGATCGACGCCTAAATCAGCATCAAAGAAAGCAATCACAACTCGATGTCGACCGAGTAGTCGTTCGAGCTTCACAATTTTGCGGTTGTGGTCAGCCAATGTGAATCGTGGTGCCAAGGTACGAATCGTTGCCACCTGGTGAGCCGGATCGTTCTCCCACTCGGCCAATTGATTCTGACGCCAAACGACCAAAACTATCAAAAAAACACCTGCACTCAGCAGCAGTATCTCTCGGTGTCCCATGTTGCTTTCACTCAATTCGAAATGTCACAGTCTTTCACGAACGCCTAAATTTTAGCACAATTTCTGCATTCAGTATCGTCGGATCAATAACTGTTGAATTTGAAGATAGATCCTAAGGTTTTGTTGTGCCCCTTCAGGGCGTGTTTTCTGAACAAATTCACTTCCCGGGGCGTTGCCCCGGGCTATTATGTCAATGCCCCTTTGGGGCGAATTTCGTTCATAGCGTAAACGTGTTGAAGCGATTAAACCGGCAATTCACCGCCCCAACGGGGCAAAACATTTTAGCCTGGGGCAGCGCCCCAGGTTATCGATTTGGTTATCGATAAAGCCCTGAAAGGGCGAAACAATGCTGCAGGAATAAATCCCACGTCACGAAGTAATGCACTTCGCGTCTTTGCGACTTTGCGTTAAAATGAACTTTGCTAACTTCAACATGATGAGAGAGACTGAGGCGAAATTGAACGTTTTCTGTTTTAGAAAACCAATAAATCGCCATTCAATCGAAATACACGGATGTGTGAAAATAAAATGGATTCAGCAAACGCGATTCTGGAAATTGATAGCCTCAAAACCTACTTCGATACTCAAGACGGAGTCGTCAAAGCGGTCGACGATCTCACTTTGACTCTCAATCAAGGTGAGACTCTTGGACTTGTCGGCGAATCTGGATCAGGGAAATCGGTGACGTCTCTAACAGTCATGCGACTCCTTCCAGATCGGGCAGCGACGATCGCGGGGGGAAGGATTTCTTACCTCGGTCGCGACTTGGTGCAACTTCCTGAAAATGACATGCGGAACCTGCGTGGTAGCGATATCAGCATGATCTTTCAGGAACCGGGGACCAGTCTAAATCCTGTCTTTAAAGTCGGCGTTCAAGTTACCGAAGGCATCCAACGGCATCTCAATGTATCATTCAAAGAAGCCAAACAACGAACTATCGACTTGTTTAATGAAGTCGGTATCCCAGAACCGGAGCGACGGTTCTACAGCTACCCACATGAAATGTCTGGCGGTCAAAAACAACGTGTGATGATCGCGCTCGCACTTGCCTGCGATCCAAAAATCCTGATCGCTGATGAACCGACCACCGCTTTGGATGTGACCATCCAGAGGCAAATTCTTGATCTGTTACGAGAGTTACGTGATCAACGCGGGATGTCGATT
>JABJMI010000608.1 GCA_018659505.1 Planctomicrobium sp. | reverse complement strand
CTAGGTAGTGGATTGGCAATGAAATATGGAGTTTCGAATTCGACATGACTCACCGCGACTCCTAGCGTCCCTCCGATGCTCAAACGGTCGTTTGGAGCCCAAGCTAAACTTGGTAGGATTTTTGTCAACGAACCAAAAGAATCGTAGTTCTGTTCACCTGCAAACGGTGGTCCAGCGGTCATGCGGTAAGACTCTGAAAAGCCTGCGGGCGTGAAAACTCCAAACCCATAAGCCCAGTGTCCGTCCTGACTTTTCTTGATGATTGCGATCTGCGGCAGCGGGGTTCCTATTGAACTTTTCTGTGTTCCAGCTGTGTTGGCGTCTTGATATTCGAAGTCAGAAATCAGGACATCAACACCAACTTCAGCAAGCCAAGTCCCCTCGATGTTGGTCATCGCAGCCGGGTTGTCGAAAATGATGGCTCCATTGTCACTATGACCGATGTTGGTGCCACCACGACCAATCGATCGAGGAGAGATTCCGTTTAGGAATAATCCATCTGCCTGGGCGTACTGGGAGACTACTAAAAGTGACAAAAATGTAATGATCAAAAAGCTTCGTATCACAATGAATACTCCTGAATATTATGCGCCCACATAGTTTCTCCGCAGTACATTCCAGCCCTTGGTATTCCTACATTCGGTATCAAAGATTCACTTACTGTAATCCGACATCGTTTCGGATAAGCAAATTTTATTAAAGATGATGAGTGTAACGATTACGCAAAATCTTCGGGGTAACCTCGACCTTACTCAGACAAAACGAGCGAGGCGAAATTTATATAACTGCGTGGATCACCTCTTGAATGGCTCGGTTCACATAACAATTTTCGGGTTATGCAGCTAAAAGCCGTTTGACAAAAAACAAAGGTGGCGAAATTTCTATTTTTTCAACGATTTGTTTATCTCAAGAACTAGCGTTGTTGTGTGTTTCATGCGTCTTGTCACAAATTGATGAGACGCAAGGCGACTAAATCGAGAGTGTTTCGGTAATTAATGAGTGACTAGCAATGATTGAATCAGACTCAAATTTGGATCAATTAAGAGAAAAGTGCTTCGACAATGAAGATCTCGTACTGAAACTCATCAGCAGATTTGACAAGTCTTTGTCGATTTACGAAATCGAATTGGGACAAGCCTCTGAAACACAAAACTATGAATTGATTCACTCTTTGGGGCACCGTCTTGCTGGTGAATCGGGAACAATGTGTGCCTGGAAAATTCACGAATCAGCAAAGCAACTCTGTGAATTGTGTCGCAGTCTATCATTTGATTTGATTGAAACTCTAATCCAGGAACTGACGGTAGAAATGCAGCGATTTCGAGCGAACTCTCTTAGTCGTGAACAGATGCAATTTGAACCGCAATAGTTTGAGTATTGGCAAACTAAAAACTAATTGAATTGGAAACGAACAAGTGAAAATTCTTGTTGCAGATGATGACCAAATCACAGCGGACGTGACCGCTCATGCCTTACGTAAGTTCGGATATTCCGTGGCAGTCGCCTACAATGGGGGAGATGCTCACGATCTCCTGCGAACTGGTCTATATAAGATCTTGATCTCTGATTGGCAAATGCCCGGAATGACTGGGCTAGAGCTATGTGAAGCAGTTCGTGATCGCCAGTTAGGTGGATACATTTATGTCATTTTACTGACTTCATTTGGCGGAATCGACAATCTGGTTTGTGGACTGGAAGCCGGAGCAGATGACTTTTTGACGAAGCCTTTTGATCAATCAGAACTGCTTGTTCGCGTACGAGTGGGGGAACGTGTCCTTGGTTTGGAAAGTCGGGAAATGATGATCTTCGCCTTGGCGAAACTCGCTGAATCGAGAGATCAAGAAACGGGTGCTCATCTAGAAAGAATGCGAGAGTATGCACGCGTACTTGCGGACGAACTATCAAACTCGGGGGAGTTTCAGCATTTCATTGACGGGGATTATGTAAACCTGATTTATCTGACAAGACCTTTACACGACATTGGGAAAGTCGCCATTCCTGATTCGATACTGTTGAAACCAGGAAGGTTATCGCCAGCAGAATTTGAAGTCATGAAGACACATACCACATTAGGAGCGAAGACGCTCGAGGAAGTCGCTGAGCATCATCCTAAAGCTGGTTTCCTACAAATGGCGCGAGACATTGCGATCTCTCATCACGAGAAATACGACGGTTCCGGGTATCCGAATGGAATTTCTGGTGACGAAATACCTCTCTGTGGACGCATTACTACTGTCGCCGATGTCTATGACGCTCTTACGTGTAAGCGTGTCTACAAAGAAGCATTTGATCACGAGACGGCAAAACAGATCTTGATTGATGGTTCCGGAACGGCTTTTGATTCTAGGATTATTCAAGCATTCTTAAAAAGAGAACAGGATTTCATCCAAATTCGCGAAGAACTCGGTGACGCACCAGAAGTATTCTCCCTCGAACAGCTAGAGTGCTAGGGCATTTCCAATGCTTCTCTTG
>JABJMI010000051.1 GCA_018659505.1 Planctomicrobium sp. | reverse complement strand
CATGACTTGAAAGGCTTCTTGTGCTCGTCGCCCCATCATCGAATGGAAGAGTTTGATCGGGGCGTTTTTGCCGCGACGACGTAACAACTCTGTTCCAGATCGGTTGAAGACTTCTTCTGTGTTGAACATTAAGCCGTCCATATCGAAGACGACGGCTCGAATGACTGGCTGGGACACGGAATCTCTTTCTGTTCGTCGAGTAGAGTTATGTTTGCCCCACACTTTAAGTGTCCGGCAAAACGATGTTTAACTATTCTTTTTTGGTCTTTGTTTTCTCTTTCTTCTCCGCTTTTAATTCAGTCATCTTGAAGTTTTTAATCGCACCTGTTGTTTGGAATGTTGCCAATCCAACTGGCTTAGAGAGTTCCATCTCGATGCGGATTGAAATTCTTGCTTCAGTGTGATCAACCTTGATGGTTTGCTCATCGTCAATCCAGGCGCGAATGAATTTCTCATCAACTCGCAGTCGAATGTTGTACCATTTTTCGTTTTCGAAAGAGTAATAATCGGTTGTTTCATTCTCAGAGGCATCAAAGTCATTGATGTTCGAGAGCCCAATCAAGCTGCCACCCCAACCGCCGAGGACCATGCTGCATGGTTTGTCTTTGACAGGAAAGGTCAGTGCGCAAAAGAAATCGTTTCCGTCGACTCGCTGCGCATCGAAGGATATTTCATAATTCTCCGTTGGCAGTTTTGGACCAACCCAATGGACGCCGGTAATCGGTTCACCTGGCGAAAGAATCAATTTTCCTTCTTCGGCTCGTACGTCTCCCTGACCTCCAAAATCTGTGATCTTCCAATTCTTCAATGATTTTCCATCGAAGAGTTGAATCACTTTTCCTTTTGGCTTTTCGACAGTTTCCTTTTTTACTTTCTCTTCTGCGAATGATTGAGTTGTAATACTGCTCACGATCAAGAGAAAGAGTAGTCCAAGAAGAGTTGGTAAGCTGAAAGAAAACATTTTTCTGTAAACTGATTGATCCATGAAAACACTCCGCTTTTACTATTTGTTAGGAATTGTGAGTTCAGAATCAAACTCATTCATATTCAGGAGGCGTCTCTTGCTGAGAGAGTTCTTCGTAGACTTGCTCAGGGCTAAGAGTCTCGCTGACGACATACTCTCCATTCATCCAACGATTGAGGTCGACAAATTTGCATTGCTGGCTGCAAAATGGAAAAATTGCGTGATTGCCATCAATTTCTAATGGCAAATCTTTTTCACAAATCGGGCAATTCAATCGACGAATCATAGAAGAGTTTAGAGTCTAGAGTTAATAGTTTAGCAGCACACTATATTGTGTGCTGCTAAGAAATTTAGGCTGCAAATGCGATCGTCTATTCTTTGTTTTCGATGACGGTCGCTTTTTTGATGTAGTCGAGTTCGGGGAAATCTTTTTTGAGGTATTCGTTCCCTTTGCTCTGGATCAAGCCTTGGCTGGGACCGCGACCTTGAGGAGCACCTTCACCGTATCCGTCGTAAAGTGAATCGACGATATCCATGCCTTCGACAACTTTTCCGAATGGAGAAAATCCCTGGTTGTCGAGAAACGAATTGTCCCCAAAATTGATGAAGACTTGCGAGGTTCGAGTATTCGGACCTGCCATGGCGTAGGTGACCATCCCCTTTGTGTTCGACTGAGTATTTGGATCGTCTTTGATCTGTTTGCCACGCCATTTGGTGGAAACTTCTGGATCGCCAGCGATGCCGAACTGAACCATGAAACCTTCGATGACACGAAAGAAACGAGCATCGTTGAAGACACCATCTTCAACGATTTCCTTGAATTGAGCTGCTCCGAGAGGAGCCCATTCTGGATGGACTTCGACAATAAAATCACCTTTAGAAGTTTCAAACTTAACTTGATACACGTCGTTCTTTCCTGATTTTTTGTTTTGTGCAAAAACATTGCCAACACTCAGCGACAATGCGAGTGCAGCGAATGCGATACATTTGGTAAATTGAAATTGATTCACTGTATTCTCCGTAAATTCTATTGATCAGCCGGACACTTTAAGTGTCCGGCAAAACGCTATTCCGTTTTTTCTAGTTGTTCTTCTTTAGATGCTTCGATGATCGATACACTTTTGATGAAATCGAGTTTCGGAAATTCTTTAGCAAGGTAAGCATTTCCTTCAGATTGAGTTCGTCCTTGATCAGGTCCTCTGCCTTGCGGTGCTCCTTCTCCGTATTCAGAGTAAAGCGAATCGACGACATCCATCCCTTCTGTCACTTTTCCAAACGGTGCGAACCCTTTCGAGTCGAGGCTTCCGCTATTGTCTGCGAAGTTGATGAAAATCTGTGTTGTACGAGTGTTCGGTCCAGCCATTGCATAGGTGACCATTCCGCGTGTGTTTGATTCTTTTACGGGATCATCTGCGATCATTTTCTCCCGCCATTTGGTTGACTTCGCAGGATCACCCGCGATTCCAAACTGAGCCATGAACCCATCTAAAACACGAAAGAATCGGGCTTCGTTATAAACACCATCTTCAATGGCTTCTTTGAATTGAGCTGCTCCTCGCGGTGCCCATTCAGGATGAACTTCGATGACGAAGTCACCTTTCGTTGTTTCAAACTTCGCAGAGTATGCCTCGCCGACTTCAACATCATCTTCAACGACTTCAGTCTCTTCGGATGCTTTAGGCTCAACGGCTTTGAAAGAACTTTTTTCGAAGTCTTTCTCTGCGACGCATGATGTCAGAAACAATAAGCAGCATACTGAGATCAGGGATAGATTTGTTTGTTGTAGCATGGAAGTGAGATCCAAGATAATGAATGAGAAAAGAATGCTTAGCCGGACACTTTAAGTGTCCGGCAAAACGAATGTGTTCACAAGATATTAGAAAATACCCAGTTGATCACGAGCGTCTTCGGTCATTCGTTCTGGAGTCCAAGGCGGCGTCATGACCAGTCGGATCTCAGCTTTCTCCACATCGTCGAGTTGTTCAAGAGCCATTTTCGACTGCTGAACAATTTGCGGTCCTGCGGGACAAGCGGGACTGGTTAAAGTCATATCGACTTTGACTAATCCTTCCTCCTCTTGTTCGACTTCATAAATGAGTCCCAGGTCAACAATGTTGATCATTAATTCTGGATCGATGACTTGTTTCAAAGCTTCAATCAAATCTGCATCTTCAGACATGATGTGTCCTTTATAGTTGTCGTACTCTATTTCTAGCGAGTCGTTTCGGCTCGCAATAATTTCTAGACATCTATTGTAGATGCACAACCACGCATGGGAAAGGGTTTGGAGAAATGTGCTCAAAATCTGTAAGAATTCCAGGCGATGCTTTATTTCGAACAATCAACGCCATTGGATACCGGAAGGCTGCTCGCTGTTTAGCCAGCCACTTGGAAGTGGCTGGCTAACGTAGCCTGTCGACTCGGAATCTTTTCCTGCTACAATTCGATCATAAAATCCACTGCCACAGATATTGAATAGCGCAACGTGAGAATCAATTTACTTGCACAATCGAATGCTCTATCGGATTCGCTGGGAACGACTTCCAGTATTGAATTTGACTGGCCCTATTTGTGGACGGACTGGCTGCCGATCATCCTCTTAGTCGCAGCGATGGCAACCACGCTGTACTTTGCTTTTCGTGATACGAAACAAATCAATCGAGCTTGGACTCTCTTCTTAGCTGCCTTGAGACTTGCCTTCCTTGGTGTCGCGATTGTCTTGGCGCTCAACCCACATAGCCGTATCCAGACGGATGCTTATCGTCCGTCGCGAGTCATTTTGCTGGTCGATACATCTTCGTCCATGCAACAACCGGTCAGTGATCCCAGGTCTGCTGGAGGCGGAATCACACAAACAAGAGCCGCAGCCATTCAGGAACTTCTTGCAGATTCAAAGTTGTTGGATCGATTGCGCGAGTCTCATACTGTCGATGTCTACACATTCAATGATGATGTCAGCCAGCTTCAGAAACGCTTCACGGCGACCTCAAAAGAGGGGCAGCCTGATGCGAAGAATAGCGATCCCGAATTGAAAGATAGTGTTGAAGAACCGACTGAGTGGAGTTCACTTTTGCTTTCGGAAGGTCAGCTGACTCGCATGGGGGATAGTCTCGATAAACTACTTGTCGAAGCGAAGTCGCCAACTCTTTCAGGGATTGTTGTAATTTCAGATGGGGCGACCAATGCCGGTCGAGACATTGCCATCGCTCGTGATCGTGCAACAGCCAATGAAGTCAGGCTCGTTTCGATTGGAGTCGGCAGCACCGAGCAACCGCAGAATCTGGAAGTCGCTCGATTGATCGCTCCGACGGACGTACAAAAGGGCGATGCGTTTGAACTCTCAGCGATCTTGCGAGGGCAGGGGATTGCGGGGAAATCGGTGCAAGTCGACTTGTTACAAAAGGGACCGAATGATCCCGAGCCGATTGTTGTTCTCTCTGAATCGACAACAATCTCCGCGGACGAAACGCCGACTGAAGTTCTCTTCGATCTCAAACCTAGCGATGGGGGAGAGTATCAATTCACCGTCAAAGCGAATTTGTCTGGCGGGATCGAAACACGCGATGAAGACAATCAATTGTCTCGCACAGTCAACATCTTCGACCGACCGCTGCAAACTTTGATTATCGCAGGTGGTCCGATGCGAGACTATCGTTTCGCGAAAACCGCCCTGTACCGGCATCCCTCCACTCGTACCGATATTTGGTTGCAAACTGGCTCAGTCGGAATCAGCCAGGAATCGAACCGACTTCTCTTTCGATTCCCTGAAAGCCGCGAAGACTTATACGCCTACGATGTGATTATCGCTTTCGATGCCAACTGGTCATTGTTAAGCCAAGAGTCGCAAGACCTGCTGACGGAATGGATTTCCAATGAAGGAGGAGGACTGTTCGTTATCGCTGGCGACGTTTACACGCCTCAACTCGCTGCCAGTTCAGAACTCGATAGCATTAAACGTTTGTTCCCTGTCTTGCTGGAAGAAGTCAGCTTGCGCTTGGGAAGTCGAGACACCGCGACAACACCCTATCCAGTTGGGCTGACCCAAGAGGGTGAAGTCGTTGAATTCCTGAAATTAGAAGAGACGGGCGATTCATCAGTTTGGGAAGAATTCCCGGGAGTGTATCGAACGTATCCAACCCGGGGAACGAAAGCAGGAACCACGGTCTTCGCTGAATTTACCGATCCGCTCTCACGAGGTGCTGGCGGGCAGCCAGTGTTGTTAGCAGCGCAGCGATATGGGCAAGGTCAGGTTCTCTATCTGGGAAGTCCTGAGATCTGGCGACTGCGTGCAATAGACGAAAGTTATTACGACCGCTTCTGGATTAAGTCCGTCCGCAAGGCGGCTGAGGGGCGCTCGAAGCGAGGGCTTCAACGCTCGTTGTTCATTCTTGATGGAACAGAATTTGAACTGGGACAAACGGTTCCGCTGCGAGTTCGTGCATTGACTCCACAATTCGAGCCATTAGT
>JABJMI010000154.1 GCA_018659505.1 Planctomicrobium sp. | reverse complement strand
GTTGGATCCTTTGTGTAAAAACATTTCATGACTGCTGGATAGACATGAATCGGACGTTCTGATTTCTTCGCTGCGCTGAGGGCGATCCCGGCAGAGCCTTCACGAAAGGGCATCACTCGATCATTCGAGTGATATAAGTCACCTTCTGGGAAAATGACGAGTGCATGAGGATCGGAACCAAGAATTGTTTGAGCTTGGCGAAAAGCTTTCGTGTCTGTTCCTTCCCGGTTAATGCTAAAGGCGCCATGTCGTTGCAACATGTGCCGACCAAACCCTCCAGCGAGCTGAAATACCTGCCACGCCGACATGAAATGCGTATACCAGCTATTCCGCAAACCCGCTTCAATCATGACATGTGAGTCGTAATGAAATGAATGATTCGGCAGGATGAGAACACCTGCTCCCGAATCGAGCGACTCTTTAATTCTTTCGCCGTGAAAGACTTCAACTTCACGAATGCCAAGCTTCTTGAGGTCTCCGGTCCTCCAAAACCGGGAGAGACGAACAAATGCTGGACTCAGCCGGGAAGGCCACCAGTTGGGCGGAGTTTGGTATGGCTGCGGATTCATTTTCGGCTCATCCATTCTCACAATAATAAACAGAATTCTCTGCATGAGATCTCAGGCGAGAAGAGGTTAAATATATCACGAAGAAAGCCTCCGATGAGCCATCGGAGGCTTTCAAAAGTAAATTGGCGAAGAAATAATGTAACCGTTCTCGGAAATATCAATATCTAAGAGTTTGATTGAGCAATAGTTTGTCGCGGAGCGACTTTATTTGGTAGCCCTGCGTTTCAACGCAGGGGTGAATTTGCCCCCCACTATTACTGTCGCAGAGCGACAATCTGTGTTCAGAGTAAATGAGTATTGCCAACATTCTGCGTTCTCCTCAAACCGTCACTCCGTGACGAACGAAACGGGAAGGACTCATCTTCCTTGGGATAAATCCCAAGGCTTTTACAGAAAGTGCCTCCGGCACAAAGATTGACGACGGTATCATGTTCCGCTTGACTCTTAATTTTCGACTTGAAGAATCCGAATAGAGCGTGAACGGTTAGGAAATAATTAACGATATTCCTTCGAGTTACGGTCTCCTCCTGACAGAAGATATGCCAGCAAATCTTTCAACTCTTCTTCATTGAGAGGATTCAATAGACCCAGCGGCATCTGCGAGGTTTTCGAGACTTGCATCTCTTCCACATCTGATTTGTCGATCACTTCGACTGTCAACTCTAAATCAGCGAGGTAGATCTGGAGTTTGTCGTCAATTTCGACAACTCGACCATTGAAGACTTTTCCGTCTGTTGTGACCACTGTGTGTGATCCAAACTGGTCAGAGACGACTTTACTAGGAGTGAAGATATTATCGAGCAAATCGGGTAACGGGAATTTCTTACCAGCGAGTGAAAGATCGGGACCAATCGCTCCCCCCTCACTATTGTAACGATGGCATTTCACGCAATGTGTCGCATGAAAGAGTTCTCGACCACGCTGAAAATTTCGTTTGCTCAATGGTTCCTCTAGGATTGCCAAGGCCGTTTCTGTTGTCCATTTTTGTCCAGGACCGACGGGATCTGGAACTTTTGGTAATGGTGCGATGAGTGCCTTGCTGGCGACTTCATCAAGAAACACTTTCTGGTCGGCAGGAACGGTTGCGAAGGCGTCTTCACGCATTTGCATCAGAAACTTTCCGTAACTGTTTCCACCGGGATGATCAGCAGCATCCAAGAAGAATTCAAAGTATCTCTTGCGATCAGCAAGCGTCCAACCTTCAGTTGCGTTGCGTAAGACGAAAGCGAAATGAATGCCACGCAATGGAGGCATGTTTGCCAGTATCTGATTGACGGTTCCGCCATACCCAGCATTCCGTTTGGCAATTTCTCCCCAGTCAGGAATTTCTTCTTCCCCCAGTGAATCCATGATGTCCAAAGTTTTATGAACCACGCTCGGTGAATCGAGATAGACAAGAAGTTGCACCAACTCGGCATTTGCAGCGTCACTTTGATTCGGATAGATCGCTTCCAATTTTTTGGTAATGATCGTTTTCCATGCTGAAGATGGTTCTCCAAGGCGCGTGAATGCGAGTTCGAAAGTTCTCAGAAGTGCTAGGAGTTCAGTGTCTGAAATTTTGCTGAGATCGAATTCAGACAACGCCTGCAAAGAATTGTCCAGATTCTCAGATTCACCCTGACGGCTCAGTGCCATGAGGCCGTTGATCTGTCCCAATGTGTTGATGTTATCTCCTTTCAGGACGATTTCACTCCAATTGCTCGCAGGTTGCCATTCGAGAGCAATTCGGGCAGCGTAACGAATGAAGCGATCTTCGTGTCCAAGGTTATCTAATATCAATTCGAGGTCAGCGTCTTTCTTCCCGTGGAATGCTTCCAACGCTTGGCGTAAGTCTCGAAGCTTCTGTCCGTTTTTCTCGTAAAGGTTAACGCCCGCTGTCACTTCATCGCCTTGATATGTGACGCGATACAACGCAGACATGGTTCCACGTCCACCAACCGTGAAGTAAAAGGCTCCGTCTCTTCCCACAGTTGTGTCGGTCACCTGCAGCGGAGACGAGGTTGCGAAATCTTCTTTGGTCGCTGAGTAACTTGATCCATCAGGAGTGAGGTGAATTGAATAGATTGTGCTGTATGTCCAATCCAGAATGAAGAGAGCCTTCTGGTATTTAGCGGGGAATTTCGTACCGTATCCGAATGTGATTCCTACGGGAGAACCCGGACCGATGTTGATCACAGGCGGAAGAGAATCTTCGTAATAGGTTGGCCATT
>JABJMI010000399.1 GCA_018659505.1 Planctomicrobium sp. | reverse complement strand
TGAAGCTGCATTCGATATTAAGCAGCAATTCTTGATTCGCTCAGTTCAGATTCTTCCGCAGGTTGCAATCGTGTTGATTTTGACTTCTTTTTAGCATTTTTTAATGCAAGAAGCGCTGGAAGCAATACAAGATCAGAAAAGACCGCTGTCAATAATAGCACCGACATGAGAACTCCGAAGCGAACCGTTGGCACAAAGCGGCTTTGGCTTAGTGCCAACATTCCGACACTGGCAATCACGGCCGCAACGAAAATCGGCTGACCTGTCTGCAAGAGAGCGAGCAGCGAACTGCGATCATTCCTTTTACACTTTTTGTGATTTTCGCGGTAAGCAACGAGGAAGTGGAAGGTTCCATCGACAGCGATTCCAAGTGCAATACTGGCTGTCATCATCATGCCAATGTCGACGGGAAACTCGATCCAACCCAGGATTCCAAAGACGAGAAACAACGGAGTCAAGTTAGGAATCATCGCGAGTAGAGCAATTCGAATCGAGCCTAAGGCGACCATCATCACGACTGCAATAATCAGAAGCGCGGTCGCGAAACTCTCCCAGAAACCGGCAAAGATATCGTCCTGAGCCTGCTTTACGAGTGGAGCCATGCCTGTCAGCAAGACATCTTCACCTTTGAGTGATTCTTTGAGTTCGAGGAAGATTCGCTGTTTGTCATCTGTTGATTCACCTTGAATCCGTGCGGAGATTCTCCAGTAGCGTTCCCCTGCGGAGACGTAATCACTTCCCTGCTGAGAAGAGCGAGCGTTCGACAGCAATTGGATCATTTCCAAACCGCTATCAGGCATTCGCTCCGGAAAGAAACTTGCTAATGAGAATGTGTGCTGCACGTTCTCATGCAGTGCAATTCCTCTCTCAATCAATTTAATGCGGCTTAACTTCTCTGGGAATGTTAGGTCTTCAACACCGAAATCAATAATAGCTTCGAAGGAATCGACGTTGGTGAGATTCTTTTCCACCTCGATAAAATCATGAACGACATCGCTATCGCGAGGCAAGAAATCGAGAGGATCAACCTTAGATGCGAGTTTTGGCAAGCCTAACATGCAAATGAGTAACAAGCATGAGACGCCAACAACTAATGGTTTTCTGTATTCAACAATCTTAAATGAAAATCGTGTCGCCCATTCCCAATGCTGACTTTTTGGTTGATCTACTGCCTCGGGCCAAAGGACCAAAGCAATGGGAGTGAGCCCCAATCCACATAAGCAGGAAATCATTGCACCAAAGGCAGCGGTCAGTCCAAATTGCTGGACGGGAACAATTTCGCTGACCATCAGGGAGATCAATCCGATCGCGGTGGTGAAGGTCGCGAGAGCGCATGGCTTCCAGGCTTTGGAAAGTGCCGCACCTAAACGATCCTTTTCCCCTTTGCTGCTTTCATAATAATGCAGCAGGTGAATCGTGGTCGCCATCGTAAAGACCATGACCATCACAGGCAGTGCCGAGAGAATGAAGTTCATCTCTCCGCTCCAGAACTTCACCATACATAGTGTTGCCTGAATTGCAAAAATTGTGATCAGCAGAATTGCCGTGGATAGCCGCCAATGTCGTGTTGACTGAAGCAAGAGTGTAAAACAAATAGCAAGAGTCAATAAGAAAAAGACCTTCGAATTCTTTCTACTGCCTAACTCATTGAGTTCAGCGACGATGACTGGAGCTCCCGAAAGCAGAATATCCTCATCTGAAAGTTGGCTGTATGCCAAGATCTGCTTGACTTCGCTGACCGTCTGTTCCCGTTTCTTAAGACCCTCTTCAGAGAGTTTGGCGACGAGTCCCGTCGTTTTCTGGTCTTTAGAAATCACTAATCCAGTGATTCGTTCGGTGGCAGTTTCTTCAGAGACACCCAACTCTCCCATGATGCTTATGAAGCGTTCTGGACTCCAGCAAGAGTGAATTCCTTCAAGACCTTCGATTCGCGAAGCGACCGCCTCAATCAGTTGAGGCTCAGCGAGGTGATTGGGAACTCCAACCAGAATGACCTCTTCTCCTCCAAATAAGGATTTGAAGTATTCATATTCGTTGCGAGTTTCCGAATGAACTGGGAGCCAAGTCTCGATATCGTTATTGCTCGGCAGCGAATCAGCTTCTCTTGTGAGAAATGGCAACACCACCAACACAAGAACCGCCAGATGACGACCGAACTGACGATAGAATTGCGACATAATGACCAAATTCGGCGGAGACAATTATCGAGATGACGAACGTCAAGGAGGAAAGTAACCCGCAGACTCTGAAACAGTATCGGACGATCGTTGCCAAGATAGAGAACGGAAACGAACAATCTGACTCGTCTGCCCACTGGTCAACCCGCACAGTTTACCTGACCCTAACACTTTCAGGGTGGAGCAGAGCAGGCTGTCTTTAACTTACCTGTTCAAGTGTGCGCTTTACTCGTCGGCTTTGCTTCAAGCCGACGATTTGGTTACTCTTCTTGGCAGTCAGAAGACAACTCTCATATTGAATTAACGAGAGTTAACCAAAACACAAATAACTTACTACAAATTCTTTCTGACTCTCAGACACATAACCTAATGATTCATAAGGACTTATCGGTCCAATACCAATTCGTAATTCCTTACTGAATCGCATCAAAACCCGATGACTAAAAACTTAAAATTTCTTACACAAAACACAAACACCTAGAGGAACACGCAGCGTGTACTCCCGCTCCTCCCTATTTTCGTCTGACAATTTGCCTCATCAGGCAAAGACGAAAAATTCCGGTTTCAATGAGCCAGATGCGGGGAATGTCCGTTTTCGAAACACCGAGTACACCATCATGTGTGCTGATGTCTCGCAACAAGAAATGGAGCCACTGAGCAATGTATCACCTGGCAAAGAAGCGCTGAGCAATCAATCACAGAATCGTGACGATTGCCAGTATCAAGGCGACATCTCATCAAGAGCGGGCAACTCTGGAAACGAGGCACAGAAAATCGATTCCAGAACTGTCCAGACAACAACTGGAAGATCATTAGTTAAGAACCGAAAGCCGTCTCTGAGACAATCACAATTGACCTTAGTTACACCCCACAAAACAAAAACTGATGATCTTCTTTTGAGAAATGCCGTCCTGCTTCCTGAACAATGTGATGGAGCCGGAGTTCACCCTGTTCGTTCTCGAATACGAAGAGGGAATCATGAAAAAAGAAATGTTAATCAATGTTCTCCAGCCCGAGGAGAGCCGCATTGCAATCGTCGAGGATGGAGTTCTTGAAGAACTTTATGTCGATCGAACGAGCATCGAAAATTTTGCGGGCAATATCTACAAAGGCAAGATCGTCAACATCGAGCCGAGCATTCAAGCGGTGTTCGTCGACTTCGGTGTCGGACGAAATGGATTCCTACACGTCAGCGATGTCGAGTTTCAATACTACAAGCATCTCTTGAGCGAGCGTGAACGCAACGACGCCGAGAACAATCGAAACTCGAAGCTGAATGAACGTTCTTCTCGAAATAAGCCACTTATTCAAGACATCTTCCAGCGTGGTAGCGAAGTCCTTGTGCAGGTGATTAAGGAAGGAATCGGAAATAAAGGACCGACTCTTTCAACGTACATCAGCATTCCCGGTCGCTATCTTGTCCTCATGCCAGGTCTGAATCGGCTTGGGGTGAGTCGCAAAATTCCAGATGAAGATGTCCGGCGAAGCCTTCGTAAGACGTTGAGAGATCTCAAGCCTCCTCACGGGCTTGGCTTCATTGTCCGAACTGCTGGTGTCGATCGCACTGAAAAAGATCTTCAGCGAGATATGAACTACTTGCTGCGTCTCTGGAAAACCATTGTACGACGAATTGAAAAGCAGCCGGCGCCAATCGATATCTACGAAGAGAACGATATCGTCATCCGAACCATTCGTGACATCTACAATGCTGACATTGATTGCATCTGGATTGACGAAGAAGATTCGTACAAAAAAGCCC
>JABJMI010000052.1 GCA_018659505.1 Planctomicrobium sp. | reverse complement strand
TGATGAAGCGATCAATCGATGAACCCTTTGCAAGAATACAGTTCGCTGCTCAATCGTCGGCATTTTCTCTCGCGCAGTGCTATGGGACTTGGGGCTGCCGCGCTCTCGCAATTGTCTCCCGCTTTCGGCGGTCTACATTTCGCGCCGCGCGCTAAGAGAATCATTTACCTGTTTCAAAGTGGAGCGCCTTCACAACTGGAAACGCTTGATTACAAACCGGGCCTGTCAAAACTCCATAAGACAGAACTGCCCGACTCCGTGCGACAGGGGCAACGGCTTACAGGAATGACGTCAGGCCAAACGAGCTTTCCTATCGCACAGTCCCGTTTCAAGTTTACTCGCTGCGGTCAATCGGGAGCGTGGGTCAGCGAGTTACTGCCACATTTGGGCGGTATTGTGGACGACCTGTGCATCGTCAAATCGATGCACACGCCTGCCATTAACCACGACCCGGCGATCACTCTCATGCAGACCGGCAGCCAACAGCCAGGCCGGGCCAGCTTTGGAGCGTGGGCCAGCTACGGGCTGGGAGCGGAGAACGAAGAATTGCCTGCGTTTGTCGTCATGACTTCGAGAGGGAGTGGATTGCCCGCAGCTCAGGGGCTGCTCAGCCGTTTGTGGGGGAACGGCTTTCTGCCATCGAAACATCAGGGTGTCAAACTACGCGGCACGAGCGATCCAGTTTTGTATTTGTCTAACCCGGCTGGGGTTTCGAGAGAGATGCGGCGCGACATGCTGGATGGAATCGGAGAACTCAACCAACAACTGCTTCAGGAACTGGGCGATCCCGAAACCAACGCCCGCATCGCTCAATACGAAATGGCATTCCGGATGCAATCGTCGGTTCCGGAACTGACCGACTTCTCTCAAGAGACCGCAGCGACTTTCGACTTGTACGGCGAAGACGCCCGGCGACCGGGCAGCTACGCAGCCAATTGCCTGCTGGCTCGACGTCTGGCGGAACGCGGAGTCCGTTTCATTCAGCTTTATCACCGTGGCTGGGATCAACACGGCAACCTGCCCGACCACATCAGCAAGCAATGCCAGGATGTCGATCAGGCTTCAGCCGCACTGATTACGGATCTCAAACAACGCGGACTGCTAGACGACACGCTCGTCGTCTGGGGCGGTGAATTCGGTCGCACGGTCTACTGCCAAGGAGAACTGACTGAGACCAATTACGGTCGTGATCATCATCCGCGTTGCTTTAGCATTTGGATGGCTGGCGGAGGTGTTAAGCCGGGAATTGTTTATGGTGAGACCGACGATTTTTCGTACAACATCACCAGCGATCCCGTACATGTTCACGACCTGCAAGCGACCCTGATGCACTGTATGGGCATCGATCATCAGCGACTCACTTTCAAACACCAAGGTCGATATTATCGACTGACCGACGTACACGGTGATGTCGTTCAAAAGATTCTCGCCTGACCGATTGAACCAAAGACCTCAATTCCCTAGAAACTTTGAAATCGACTCGATGAAGAATTCTGTAAAGCTTACGACCATTGCCGCACTCGTTGTCACCGGGCTTGTGAATAACATGCCCGCAACCTTGCCGTCGGATGTCAGCAGTGGTGCTCCCGAATGCGTTGCTTCGTCGAGTTTAAGACTGGTACGAATGACTTTGTAGAATCGCAACGGTGGCGAGAATCGAAAAATCCCGATATCTGAGACGACAACCGTGGCGCTAGATTTTACCACTTTTCCGACGACGGAATCTGTTCCGTTGAGGAGACCTGAAATGGTGTCGCCATCTCGAACTTCCGGTGAATCGTCGAGTGAAATCACAGGCACGCCGATCGCGGTGTCTGATTGCAGTAACGTGATATCGCCGCAAGTTTCGATTCGGCGTGCAGAACCTTCTTTGCCATCTGGTCTACGGACTGTGATTAGTTCGTCTTCGCATTCCGGCATGTTCAATGAAGGGGCAACGATCATGCCGTTGTCACCGATCACCCACCCAATTCCGTAAGTACTCAAAGTTGCGTTTTCTTGTGTGCCAGTATAATGTAAACGTGACCAGACTGTCTTGAATGTCGTACGAAGAGGAATTCTGAACAGCGGAATTGGCGACCGTATTTGCAGGCCTCTGTGTGAGTCCTGATGCGATCTGCATGGAGTTGTTGGCAAATAGAGTTCCACCATCATTCGGTCCTGGGCTAGACTGCGCAGTTCGATTGACTGACTTCAGAAGCAGGCCGTCCCAGTCTCGAATACTGAGCTGGTATAGCTCGCCCTCTCGAAAGACTTTCAGATTACCATGAGCCTCGACCACAGCGCCCTCGAGCTGGTCCTTATCGGAGGGGGAAGCGGGGTGATAACGCAAGTGGCGGAGTACTTTCGCAGCATTGCCGGACACCAGTACCGTTAATTTAGGAGCTGCCTCATCTGCTACTGGCGTAATGCCAAACGTCGGTGTGGCTCCCACTGGAACGAAACCGCGAATTGCGAAGCTTTTGGCAATTCTGAAGGTCATCACCACGTCACGCCCCTCCATGTCTGGTGACAATTTCGAGCGATCGACAGGCAGCGGATTTCGCATTACCTTATCTAAAGAGCGATCCTCAGAGAGGATTCGTTCTTGCTCTCTGGCGTGATTCTGAACCGTTGCCTCAGTCTTCTCGTCGGTGCCAGTGACGACGAGATGGCGTGTTGACGATTTCGTCTTCTCTTGTGTCAAATCGTGGTCAGTCTGACTCACGAGTTTACGGATTTGATCCGCTAGGTGCTCGGCCCGAACCAGTGTAAGTCCAGAACCGATCCGCATGGTATTGTCAGAAAAGGGCGTTCTCAGCATCAGCGTTGAAATCAGTTCTTCGTCTAGAAACACGGCTTGGCCGAATCTCGATCCACTGAGAGACACGCCATGACTACGCTGACCGCCCTTTAAAAGACGTTCCGTTGCCTTTGACCGTAGAGTCAGCCATACGGAAAAACTTTGCTGTTCTGAGTCATCTGCGCGAGTCTCAACGGCGAGGATATCGTCCTCGTCAATGATGGGTTCGTAGTCCAGGTATGCTGTGCAAACTTCTCCTGGCCCGTTGTCCTTGTTGATCCTCACCTTTCGCTGAACACCTCCTCGCCGAGGTTTAGCAGGTTGGTAAAGCGAATGAACTAACAGGTGAGCGGCAGGGAAAACTTGAATTTGAGTTGTCGCCGACCGCAGGAGAATTTTTTTCGTCTTGCCTGCAGGGGAGCCCTCCGTTTTGTATCGTACATTAACTTCTGCAAACATAGGGTACGCCCCGGGCGCGAGCCGCAAGTCCTTTGGCCAATCATCGACTTGCTCAGAATCTGGCGAGACGATGCTGCAAAACGTTCCCATCCATCTGTTGGCTTGTCCGGGGTTGAGAACGGTGGCCGGCTGAGCCGAACCGAACTGCGCCGAATAGCTTGCCTCTCCCAGCAGATTGATTCTCTTTTCTTCTGCTTTGGGACGGTACATCATTGCCGAGTCGCGAGGAAGCAATATTGTTTCCCTCGAATCATTCCTGATCCAGATCTCGAAATCCAGTTTATCACCGTGTCGGAATCGAGTCGAACGTTTCGCAAACTGGACAGGTCGCGTTCCCAACCGTATGCCGTCAACAGCATCACCCCATCGGATGCCAGCGTCTGCAATCAGACTTGAGATCAACCAACGTCCGTCAATTCGCTTCAATCGAATACGATGAACAGCCGCATCCGACGGAATGTTTGGAGAGTCCGCAAAATCAAACCGTGGAATGGCGTCATCCCTACCTTTAGACTCTGGCTGCGTCAGGATTGCAATCTTTGCTTCGTCATCCGATTGTTGTACATGCCAGGTCAACGAGTCGCCAGAATTTCCAAATATCTGATAGTCAGCTATGTTCGACAACGCTTGCATCATTTCGACACTGAACCTGCGATGGTCGGTGACCGTTTCGGCAACCCTGCGCATGGATGCTAATCCATAGCTGAAATTGTTTGGTTCGATACCGGATCCGCCGAATGCTGATACTAAGTTTGAACGGATGGCGTTGCCGGGAACTATTGTTACATTCGCGGCTGGGCTTGGCTTCGACCATCGCCGCATCACTTCATCTACGGAGTGATAGTCAGAAAGCTCCTTTGCTATCGCCGTAGCTTCACCATTTTGTCGCCTATCCGAATCGACGTTCGGTACGGTCGACGCGCTCAGCAGTACCATACCCGCCAATTCGGCTGCGGCATCATCCGTCAGCTGAGACGCGAATGCCTTGAAGTCGTCTGCCTCCAAGCGAGTTTCGATGAACGCCATCAACTCTTCTGGTGTCGTGAATGGTTGCCCATAGTCGTTGTCGGGAGACTCCAGAATTGACTTTTCGCTTTGCGAATCTTTGCCACTGCCTTGCAGCGATTCTATAGCCTTCGATTCCGCATTTTCAACAAGGGATGCATTTTCGGCGTTTTCATTTTGTTGTGTGAACTGAGCCTGAGATATGAACAGGAAGACTGACACAATAATCGCAAAAAGTCCTAAGGCTGCTACTCGCTTCCTGTTCATCCCTCGTTTTGATGGAGACAGTAATTCTTGAGGTACGGATTGCGACCGCTCTGTGATTGATAGCAAACAGGCATTCAAAAGTTTTTGAACTTCGACGGCCGATTGTGGTCGGTTTTTAGCTGATTTTTCATGCAATGTGATGACTAAATTCTCAAACCACACAGGGATTGCTGAATCAATTTCCCTCAGCGATTTGGCCTTTTCCGAACTCACTCGTTTCAATACTTCGAAGCTTCCGTCCCCTCGAAACGGTGGACGCCCGGATGCCATGGCGTATAAGACACTCCCTAGGCTAAATAGGTCACTACGCGCATCAACATTCCCTCCGTCGGTCTGCTCCGGAGACATGTATTGAGGCGTCCCAGCAATCACACCACTGCGAGTCATAGATGCATCATCAGCTGCGCGTGCGAGTCCAAAGTCAGTGATGGTGACACGGTCAACTCCTTGATCAAGGAGCAAATTGGCGGGCTTGATATCACGATGTACCAGCCCCTGCTCATGGGCTGCCATCAACCCAGTTGCGACTTGTAAACCAATTCGCAGTGTTGACTCAATTGAAAGAGGACCGTCTTCATCAATACGCTTTTGCAACGAAACGCCTGCTACGTACGGCATCACTAAAAATGGAAGCCCGTGCCATTCATCAACTCGGTGAATGGCAATCACATTCTCGTGCAAAACGGCAGCAGCAGCGCGCGCCTCCCTTGCAAATCGCATCCGTGCAGTCCCATTTGTCGCCAAGCGAGGTGCCAAAACCTTGATCGCCACGTAACGATTCAATGAAGACTCAAAACCCTTTAGTACAATTCCCATTCCTCCGTGACCAATCACACCTATGATTTCATATCCAGCAAACCTCCCGAGCATTTTTGGGTCATCTGTAGGATCAAGCCACCCTCGAATTTCGCGTGAAAGAAGGTCAGCATCACCTTGAGAGATAGGGGCAATTGTCCGTGTTCCACTGGAAGCCAAACTGAGCACTTCCAAGTCCAATCCATCCGACCGAAGAAGCGACTCTGTTTTCTTCCAATCTTCTGCGTCTGACACTGCGTTTTCTAGACTGCATTGGCAGCTTTCACAATCCGAGAGATGTGCTTCAATCTCAGCAACTCTCGCAATTGCTAGCGTATCGTTCAAATAAGCATGAAACTCGTGTTCGCTACAGCAATGATACTCGGGTTCCACTTGCATCGAAGTATTCCTCACTGAAAAATTGCCACTTACGGGACGTAAAGTTCGCTCATTCTGGGTTGTCTGTATTTCGAGCCACATTTACTTGTCTTGATTGCTGATGTCCTCAACCTCTTTACGCAACAATTTCATAACACGCCCTCTTGCGCCATAGACTTTGCCAACCGAGAGTCCAAGGTCATCCGCAACAACATTCGCCGCTTCGCCGTTAGCTGTTCGCCAAAACGACAGCCATGTTGCTAATGACACCTTTCCATTGACACGCGATGCAGCAAGGCGAATGGTCGCCCTCTCGTGCTCGGAATCAATCCATTGGTCAATCTCCTCATCGGACTCGACCGAATGGCAAATATTCAAGAACCCACTCCCTCCGACAGCATCGATGTTCGTTCCTCGCTGGAACTGATTGATGATTGCGTTTCGGGCAATTGTTCTAAGCCAACTGCGAAAAGTTCCTTTTGAAGGATCCTTCTTCCAGTTGCCGATCGCCCGCGAAACCGACATTAATACCTGCTGCGCAATGTCATCTGCATCGCAGGCCTGCAATCCCCGCCCCAACCCAATTCTCACAATCATAGGGCGATAGATTGCCACAAATTCATCCCATGCCGCTGCATCCGACGCATCAGCAAGACGAACCAGCAAGCTTTCGTTTGTTTCAGGTAAAGGTTGCATGTCATTCGCTCCACAGTCATATACCCGTCCGGTCTTCATTTTCGCGTCGCGAAGTTGAAGATTGTTCATCAATCTGAAATTTGGCAGTTCAGAGCAGCAATTGCTGAATAACTCTACGTCTTCATCATGAACAATAACGGTCAAGCTTGGATTCTAATACTTCATTGAAAATTTGAACGCGAATCGATTCCCGACCGGTAAAAAACATCGAAGTGCTATCTCGATTTCAACATTCCATTTGGAATACTCAGAAATCGAATCAGCGAAATATTTTTTCTTTTTGCAGATTCGTGAAGAGAATATTGCTTCAAGGTGTGTACGTAAGGAAAGTGAAAGAATTCTCTCCCTAATCAAATGTCGAATCAACAACCTTCACGGATGGCATTTCGATCTCCAGGAATGCTGCAACGAACCCGAACTTAATAAAAATCAATTGATGTTTACAATTCCTCTGTTATTCCTTGGAGTAGTCTGAGATGCGAAGCCGTATTTGTATAATTACCTTCTTGTTCTCTTTTTATGCAAATTTAGTTTTAGGGGGCATCGTCTTTTGGACTGACAGTTTTGAGAGCGGGGTGAATCCGACGTCGGGTATGCGAGTCACCAGCCGCGGCGGTACTGACGGATTGTTTTCGAATGATGGTGACTACTTCTTCCGCACGGACGATCCAGGAGATGGAACCACTTCGGGGTTCGGTCAGACTTTCACCAACCAGTCTGGTGTAGGCTACTGGCGGGCTGAAGACCTGAACGGCAGCAGCCAAACCAATCCGGCGATGATCCTTTGGGGCAATATTGACATCAGTGGCCAGTCGGGTTTGAGTTTCAGCGGGCTGTTTGGGGCACGACCGATGGGGTTTGAATCGGAAACCGGCATTGACGACGGGATCTTGATAGAAGCCAGCATGCTGGCTTCTATCAAGATCCCGTCG
>JABJMI010000053.1 GCA_018659505.1 Planctomicrobium sp. | reverse complement strand
GTTCGGCTGGTCAGTTGATCCGCCAGCCATATCCCGGTGAAGTTCAAGCTTGGCCAGTTGGAGCATATCACGTGCGGGACACGCTCCCTGCAAACTGGCTGGCAACTGTCGCTGACCTTGAAGGGCAAACAACTATCGCGAATTCCAAACTGGGATTGCAACAAGAGCAGGAGAGACTGATCAATTCACAAATGACAGCTTCTCAAGAATTGCTCGATCAACGATTAGCCGAATTGAATGGAGACGCTGATGCCGCTGCTGGTGCGAGTCAACAAGTTCTGGACGGATTAGTTGAAACCTTACGTAAACTCGAAAATGAACGTAATCTCGTCCTTGACGAAGTCCATAGCTTGAGGGTCAAACTGGTCAACGATTATGAAGATCTAGAAGGACTTGTCGCAGGCAATCGAAGGATTCTTGAAGCACAGACAAGTGGTCTCCCACCTGCAGGCTCAAATGTCGCAGATAACAATCCAGAGCAGTAGATTGAGTAAACCTGAATTGAGTAGCCCTTGAAGCCATTAAGAAGCTTGAATTTCTGACAACGATACCACCATAAACAATCGTGAAACCAAACGTCGGAACTTACTACAGGGGGACAACAATGAATGTCGTTCCGCCTCAAGATAGTAATTCTCTTAAACCGCTAGAAGCGTTCGCAGTCTCTCTTGGATTCTGGCTGACGTTACTAACCGCTTCTGCGATGTACGCGATTTTAGTACTGGCTCCTAAGCTTGTAGAGCTTTCAAAAATCCAAGAGCATTCAGTTCAATTACAAGCTCTCAAAGATCAACGCCTACAAGAAGTTGAACATCTTCATCGTCTTGCAAATGCCATTGAAAACGATGCTGAATTTCTTGCGAGAATTCGGAGCAATGAGTTCTCCTTGAAACGTGAAGGAACTGTTCAAATCACCGTTCCCTCTGAACTCGGTTTTGATGCTCGAGTCCCGCACGAACCAGCTCCACGTACTGAAGCCAACTCTGTGCTATTTGCTGATTCTCTCAGGCAATTTTCGTCTCAAACTCACCTGAGAAGAAACTGGATGTGGGTGATGCTGGGACTCTTCTTCGTAGCGTTTCTCTTTATGAATGAAGCGTTCTTCTCCGGGAAATTTGGCAGATCAATGCTGCGCTGGACTGGCAACTTATTTCAACGATATCGTATCTCAGCGTCGAATCTTGATGGTGAGGCTTGTCAACGAACTCCATAACACTCGATACTCTTCGTGTTGTATATAACTACAATTACACATCACGGAGAAATTGTTCATGCTTAAGTTTATGCTTCCTTCGCTTCTAATTGTCTGCTTTACATTACAAGCATCACTCACTCAAGCTGCTGTTCCACAAGCAGACTCATTTGGAAAAACGAAAAATGGAACGCCTGTAGACATCTTCACCTTGCAGAACGACCACGGCATGAAAGTCCGAGTGATGACTCGGGGGGCTACGATCACGAATATTCATGTCCCGGATAAAGATGGAACAGTTGCTGACGTTGTGCTCGGTTTTGATGACGTTGAAGGTTACGAGTCTGAAGGAAATCAATACTTTGGTTGCACTGCAGGTCGTGTCGCCAATCGTATCGCAGAAGGGAAATTTACGCTCAACAATCGTACTTACCAACTTGCGATCAATAATGAGCCAAACCATTTGCATGGTGGTGTTGAAAGAAGCCTCGACAAAGTCGTCTGGAGTGCGAAAGCATTCGACTCTAAAGAAGATCAGGGAGTCGTCATGCACTACGTCAGCCCACATGGAGAGGAAGGATACCCGGGCACATTATCATGCACTGTGAAATTCACTCTTTCTAAAATTTCAAATGAATTAGAAATTGACTATCTCGCCACGACCGATCAGGCGACACCAATCAATCTAACGAACCACAGCTATTTCAACCTCGCGGGTGAAGGAAGCGAAACTGTTCTCGATCACGAATTAACATTGCATTGCGACAATTACACTCCTGTAGACGAAACTTTGATTCCAACCGGAAAATTTGCAGAAGTCAAAGAAACACCGATTGATTTCCGCACTCCACATATCATTGGAGAAAGAGTTAAAAAGTACGATGACGCTGCAACGATTGGTTACGATCATAACCTTGTCATCAACGGTGAAGCAGGCAAACTCCGCCCCGCAGCGATCTTAAAAGACCCCTCGAGCGGTCGCACTTTGACGGTCAGCACCGATCAACCGGGTGTGCAGTTTTACTCTGGAAATTTCTTGGAAGGACAAAAAGGGAAAGGTGGTAAAGCATACCCGCACCGAAGTGCAATCTGCCTCGAAACCCAATTCTTTCCCGACTCCATTAACCAACCGAACTTTCCCAGTACCGTCTTAGAACCGGGCAATAAATATACACATCAATGTGTACTTTCCTTTGCGAATTAAAAGTGCACCTTCAATATTGGTCTTAACCATTCCGTCTTGTAGCATCAGCGCAATAACTTGTGGAATCGATCTCTGTGAACAAGTGGAGCATCGGAAATGTTCTTGAAAAGCTCTTCCGATAATTTAGTGGCTACAACGCTTTAGAGAGATGAATCACCACAGAGAGCTCTGAGTCAAGAAAGTATGAGACTCTGAGTCAAGAAAGTATGAGACTCTGAGTCGCAGATCGATTCGATTTTGAAGTGAATACTGTGTGCTTCAAAGAGAAATGGAAATTTGATCAAACTACAATGATTAGTTCAGATCGTTGGCAATCTCTATATAAACTGAT
>JABJMI010000054.1 GCA_018659505.1 Planctomicrobium sp. | reverse complement strand
GGCATTTGCCAGATCATCTTGCGACGGTTGGCATCCCCCTCGATGGTCGTGACGGGAATCTCTTCTGCCCAGAACTTGAGTTCCCGCTGCCAGTTTGGGATGAGTGGTTTCGGACAAACGAGAAGCACTCTGCGGACCTGTCCTGCTCGAAGAAGCAAGCGAAGAGCGGTGATCGTCTGCATCGTCTTACCAAGTCCCATTTCGTCAGCGAGCAATGCTGACTTCTGGGCGAACAACCACGCAATGCCTTCATACTGGTATGGGAATGGTTCAAACGGCATGACCATTTCCTGCCCCTTTAACCACGATTCCAAAGGTGGTTGCAATACATAGAACAGCCGATCTTCCATCGAAAGCATATCTGCCGGTGGCTTGATCCGTGTTGCTTTCTTTTTCTTATTGGCTTGTTGCTTGTCGATCTGTTTTGGAGGCAAAATGTCTTTAAGGTTCTCATCGGCAACTTTATCTTCGTTGACCGGGAGAAACTCTATGCCGGCAGGAAAGGTCAGACCGAATGTTTTGAGCTTTGGCCAATAAGGTTTCCAGGTCGGGACGAAGCCAGCTTTATTGATCAATGAAGTCGACGTAGATTCAACAGTTGGAAATCGAGAAAGAGCACCGTTCATCCCGGTGATGTGGATATCAGGATTGCCGAACTGGAAGTTCGAAGAAGTTGAGTCGGGCTGACTGATATTGAGATCTAGAACTGAAGTCTCATCAACAGTGCATCTCGTTTCGTCAGACTCGAATATGTTTTGCATGTTCATTGAGCGTTTGCTTCAGAGAAATAAATAGTCGATGAGCCCCACGAGTAATGAATGATCGTTAAGCGACGGAGTTGACTTTCACTGTTTCCAACAAAGCATCTTTCACTCGGTCGAGCGGTTCACTCAAATCAGCGTCATTACTAATCTTGCCGCACTTGCTTTGGACCAGTTCCAGGTCGTCATCGTGCTCTGGGTGAAACCTCAATTGCTGAGCTCCAACCTGCACGAAAGTTTGATCAGGCAGTTCTTTCTTTGAGTCATTGTCGCTAACCAGACACCCAACTGGACTGGATATGAGAAGCCGCAGGTTCAAGAGTTCCGCCTGTGCGACGACCACAAAATCTGGCTTCACTCCCAAGCGGTCGAAGAGCGTTTTCCCAATCAAATCAGAATAGATAAAAGATTGCAGCGTCGGACCATAAAGAATTTCTTGAGTTTTATTCGGACGTACCGGAGTCGTACATTGAAACTCAAGAGGTCGACCTAACTGGTTCGTAACCAGTAGACCACCTACAAAACCAACCTCGGTCTTGATCACCCAAAGAAAGCCGAGGTGAAATTTCTTCTGATCGGCTGACTGCGACATTGAGACTCCATTCAACTATTATCGATGCGAGGCCTAAAAAAGAATTGGAGTGAATACACCGCTCCAAAACTGCCATCTACATGTCTATCCACTCATTATCGAGTGAAAATCAACCATAAGGTCGTTCGAGGATCCTTCCTCAACGCTTCATTGGTTTTTGATCGTCCAGTTCAAGAAAGAACTTGAGCAACTCAACCCGCTTCGTTACGACTGTTAAGAGTTTATAATATTCGAAGAATGTTATGATTCTGGTGAATTTTGATGCAGCGAGTCACACGAAATAACCAGAAAGAGGCGACTCACCCACCGGCACGTTTGTAACATTTACAGGCCTCCAGCGGTTGAACGAGAATCTCAGTACTTTCCAATAAAGCAATTCGAAACGATTTATGACGCGACACCAATAAACGCTCAGCTTGCGGCTTCATTGATGTCAAGAATGGCAGCGTCGAGATCGTCGAAGTGTGGCCAGAGTTTGAACAGGCTCATGCCTTGTAATACCTGATACATCTGTTCATTTGCACAACAGAATCGTGCTTGACCACGTCGAGCGCGTGTTTCCCTCATCATTGAGACGAGAGAACCAATAAATTCCGAGCCGAAGTATGTTAATTCCGAGAGATCCAAAATAAGATTTTTGTTCTCTGGCTTCATCATCATTTGGCGAACAGTATTTGCTTCCAAATGCAAATCCAGATATCGAAACGCACTTCCCTCTCCTTGAGGAGTAATGACAATGACATCATCACGCTGTTCGAGTTTGAAAATTTTAAGATGTTGCATGAAAGTCAACTGTCATTCGCAAGATCAGCAGAATCCCTCCACCGATCAGTCACTTCGTTTAAGTGTTCCCGCACTTAATTTATCGGAATGAGCTCGGTTAGGAAACTCAGTTACCGATTACTACGAATCTCGACTTGAACTTGAGGCTGATTTGAGGAAATCCCTAGAAATTTGTCACAGTAGAGCAGAAAGTTGAATTTGAAGTTGCTCAACAGTTTCAGCCGGAACTTGGCACTCACCACCGGAACAAACATAAACACTTACCGATAAGTCTTCATCCTTTCGCCCCGCAACAAGATGATCAGTCAACTCCACGTGGGACGAACTTGAATTTAGTAAGAGAATCGACCGAGGTAAATAAGTTTTTCTCAAAAGATCGACAGTGGGAGATGAGCTAGGCTTCTCACCGGAGATCACTACTAACTCGGAT
>JABJMI010000257.1 GCA_018659505.1 Planctomicrobium sp. | reverse complement strand
TCGAGACGAGTTTGAATCCTCGGTTTGTGTCTCATCTTGTGATTGAGGATTTCGCTGCGAGTTCACCCACCAGGAACCGGCAGTTGCACCTGCAAAAACAATCGCTGTCAGCAAGAGTATTCCAATAGTTTTCACTGTTCTGGCTCGTTATATGAAGTAGTTATGAAGGGAGTGTTGGGTCAGATATTGAGACTGAGTTCAATTAGTTTGGTCCGCATTGCGGACCAAACGGATCTTTGAAATTCGAAAACTCAGCGAGTTCAATCTCTTCGCTCTTTAGGAGTTGCTCTTGTTCGGTCTTCTTTTGTCTTTCAATCAACTTTTCGAGAGCTGTCTCTTTGGCGTGGAGTCGCTGATAGTCAGTTTGAAATTCGACTCTTCGTGTTTCGTTTTGTTCGTGTCGCTGTCGAAGTTCACTGAGTCTATTTTTGAGTCTCTCTGTTTCGTGGTGGACCGCAGTCAGTTGGTCCACATTGATGTCGGAGTTCATTTCCGTTCTTAACGAAGACAATTTCCTTTGGAATTGTGCTTCAAACTGATTGTTGTATTCGGCAATGATGGTTTGGATCGAAGATTGTTCTGCCACAAGGACTTGTTGAATCTCATTCAATCGAGCCAATTCATACGCTGCCATACGAGCCTGTTGCCGTACGACTTTCAAGATTTTTTGATAATTAGAATTGTTCATAAGTTGTAGATTTAATCAGTTCACAGTGACTGAAGTGCTTCTCTTGTTTCTTGAAATGAACTGAATTCACCGATCTGCTGTGCCAGGTAGCGTCTGACTTCTGGTAACTTTTCGACAGCACGATCGACTTCAGGTGATGTCCCTTTTTGGTACAGTCCGACTTGAATCAGTTCCGCAACTTCTTCATGGGTTGCCATGATTTTTCTGAGTTGTTGTGCGGCTTGTTGTTGCTGCGGGGTTGTGACCTCGCGATAGAGTCTGCTGAGACTTCTCAATACATCGATTGCTGGATATTGCCCCATCGCTGCCAGTTTTCTGTCGAGGACGATGTGACCATCCAGAATTGAGCGGGCGGCATCCGCGATTGGCTCGTTCATGTCGTCTCCATCCACCAGGATTGTGATCAATCCAGTAATGGAACCTCGATCATTGTTGCCGAGTCTTTCGAGCAAGGATGCCATCATAGATTGCACAGACGGCGGAAAACCTCGCAGTCCCGGAGTTTCGCCGCGTGATAAACCAATCTCTTTCTGAGCGTTGGCAAACCTAGTCAGACTGTCAAAGAAGAACAGGACATTCGCTCCCTGGTCACGAAAGTCTTCAGCGATCGTCATCGCTGACTTCGCTGCCTGGATTTTCATGAGAGGTGTTTCATCTGATGTCGTAACGATGACAACGGACTTTGCCATTCCTTCCTCCCCTAAACTGTCTTCGATGAACGGCAACACTTCGCGACCTCGTTCACCGACGAGGGCAATGACGTTGATGTCCGCGTCTGCTTTTTTTGCAATTTCTCCCAGTAAAGTGCTTTTGCCGACTCCGCTGCCTGCGAAGAGTCCAACTCGCTGACCTTGCCCAATTGTGAGCAGACCATCGATTGCTCGCTGACCTGTAATCAAAGGTTTTGTAATTCTCGAACGATGAAAAGATTCCGGAGCGTCTGAAACTGTTGTCCGCCAACGACGTGACGAAATTGTCTTGCCTCCATCGATTGTCTGCCCGAGACCGTTAAGTGTCCGTCCAATCAGGGCTTCACCAACAGGAATTCTGAACTGTCGACCATAGCCATACACCACCATGCCAGGACTCAGTCCCGCAGCGTGTTGGTAGGTCATCAATTGGCAATTCTTGTCGTTCACAGCAATCACTTCGGCTTTGTAACTGTTTCCGGTGTCATCTTTAATTTCGCAAAACTCACCGAGGGACGCAGTCAATTCAGCGGTGAGGACTTCTCTAACACTATGCAGTTTCCCGACGGTCTGGAAAACGTCGCAACGAGGAATTTGTTGTTTCAGTTTGTCGACGTTCAACCTGAGCAGCATCGAGTTCCTCCAGCCAATGTTTTCGTATTTCCGCGAGTCTGAGTGAAATGCCCGTTAGCCATGTCTGTCCGTCTGGTAGATGAATTTGAAAGCTGCCTCGGGGAAGCTGGAAATCTTCTATAAATTCAAGTCTTCTCAGCTCTTGGTATGATTTCGTGACCGAGATTCTGCGTTGCAGAAGCTCAAGATCATCTGGATGTAAGCTAAATCGCAGCGAACGATCGCTCCCAGCTTGTTCGAAAGTTGATTGAATTAAATCTTCGATCCCGAATCGATCTTCCTCGATGACTGTCTCAACAAGATGGGAAGCAGCAGCGATAGCGAGCTCAATTGCAACTTGTTGCATTTCAAGTAATGACTGTTCACGACGTTGATCGATTGCTTTGACGCTCTCCAGAAGTTGACCTAATAATGACTCGACCGCAGCGTTTTCTTCATCTTGGTTTTGTTCGTGCAGTATTGGATTGAACGCTTCGCTGAGAGCGGGGCTCTTTGTTTCTATGGATGGTCGATAGCTCTTGGTTTCAGTCGTGTTGAGATAAAAACGCTCATCATCATGAAGTTCAATCCCAATCAACTTCTTGTCGAGAATGATTTGTTGCACTGGAATGTGTTGCTGCATCAGGCTGCCTCCTCATCGACTTGACCAATCACCTGAGAGATAGACTCGCGAGCCAGTTTCAATTGAGCTGCTGGAACGCTACGCTGATATGCGAGTTCATCTTTCAATGTTGCCGCAGCTCGTCGAGAGAGGTTGTTCATAATCTTCTCGATGATCACCTCGTCCGCTTCAAATAATGCCTCTTGCAGCGTTGAAGAATCAACCTGTGCCAAAACGGCTTGCACCGTACGATCTTCGAGTTCCAACAGATCGTCGAAGCGGTACATTGCCTTCTGAAGTTCCAAAGCAATTTCTGGCGAATCTTCACGAATCGATTCAATCAGTTCGCTGCGGTCCGACTTGTTGATTTCCCGAAAGACATCCGCCATCCGCAAAACTGCGTTGACCTCTTTTTGTTCACGAGGAGAGTGTGTTGAAGCTCTTTGAATTGCTGAAGAAGCAATTTTCTCGAAGACAACAGCTGGTGCTTGCGGATTTCGTGCCATCTCTTTGGCAACTGCGAGTCGCTGCGTTGGCGGTAATTCCTGCATGAGTAATGCAACGCGATTCGTGCTTAAACTAGCGAGAATCAAAGCCGCTGTTCGTGGATGTTCCTCAGCCAGCGCGCCTGACAACTGGTAAAGATTCATCCGTTCGAGATCTTTTTTCACCTTCCCGGTGAGTACGTATGTTTCGTTTTCTTCCACTTCTTCATCATCTTCCGGTTGATGTAATTTCAATCGTGGACCACTCATTGACTGCACACATTCAAAGAGAGACTGAAACTCTTCCAGCAGTCTGCCTAACGATTTCGAAGAAGGCAGCTTCTCGCTGGTAGAGAAACGAATCCGATTCTTCAATTCTCCTTTGAGCCCCTCTGGAAGTGACTCCAACACGGCTGCCCGCGCGTCATCATCGATCAGCCGCAAAAGCGTCAATGCTCGACGTTCATTTTGTTCTGCTGTTATCGCCATGAGAATTTGATTATGCGTTAAGGTGAAAATGTGCTGCTGGTAATACTGGGTATAACTCGTTTAACGGCTAGCCGAAGGCGTCTTTTTTTACGATAAACTTAGACGCCTACGGCTTGCCGTTAAACTAAAACTTGCAACGGATTGCCTACGAGCTCAATCTATGCTGCCTTCCGTCTCTCTGCCCCTGATTCTGGATTCGATTTCAGCCAGGATGCCAAGACAGTCGTGACGACTTCGGGGTTCTCTTGCATTTGACTGGAAAGATCATTGAGTCGTTCGATCATTTCTGGAGAAAGTGTCTCTTCGCTGGAATTCCCAACCACGACCGGACGCATTCTGCGGATGACCATTGTGCCAAGCAGTAAAGCGACCAAAGCTGCAACGCCTAACGAAATCGCTTTGACAAGCGGTAAGTAATTATTGACGAACGGTAGCATCCCAACCGGAGCAGCTATTTCTGGAGTAGCAGCGAGCGTGGCTGCAACGACTTCGATTTGATCGCCTCTGAGATCGTCAAAACCAACAGCATTTCGAATGATCGATTCGATTTGTTGTTTACTAATTACACTGTTAGCCGTTGTCGCTTGAGCATCGCCCCCGTCAGCAACGGCTGAAGAATTTGTACTCTCTTCCGTAGGATTCTCTGTTGGAAGTTGCACCACCGCAGCGACTGTGAGTCGCAGAATTTTTCCCGGAAGTTCTTTGATAACATCCGTGGTTTCTCCATTGATATATTCCGTTGTCAGGTCTTCTGATTTATGCAAGCCGTCTTGCTGCTTTTCAGAAGCTGGTGGGATATTCACATTCGAGGCTGTCCCTGGTGGTCCCAAGGCAACTGGATTGTTTCCAGAATAGGTGACTTTGTGAGATTCTTCCTTAAGCTTGCCTTTGCTTTCCGTGTCGATCTTTGTTTGTTTACGTTCTGTTTGAGTGAAATCAATCTCTGCACTCACGCGAACGGTTGCGTTCCCCAAGCCTAGTAACGGAATGAGTAACGTCTCCGCTTTGGAAGCGAGGTTCGATTCGAGCATTGTCCGGTATTCAAGCTGACCAGAAACTTCTCCTTCCATACCGTTGGGTGAAGAAAGAACTCTTCCGTCGGTGGAGAGAACGGTTACGTGATCGGGTGTTAGATTTTCGACACTATGCGAAAGTAGCGAAACGATCGCTTTCGAATCCGATCCCGAAAACGGAACTCCCGAAAGCAGTTCAAT
>JABJMI010000169.1 GCA_018659505.1 Planctomicrobium sp. | reverse complement strand
GGTACTATCGACTGCTTCAAAGATGAATGTCTTCAAGTCGGCATTCCAGTTCCCTGTCAGTAGAGAAGTATTCCCCTGCGAGTCGAGAATGGTCAGCGTGTAATGATGCTCATCCTTATTGTAGCCACGATAAATCACTCCTCGTAAAGCTCCGCCTGAAACTTCAAAGGTATGCTTCAGAAAGTATCCATCCATCACCCAGGAACGTTCCGAATCAATTTTCTCGTTGGAATTCCCCAAGCCTGCATCCCATTCTCCCAAGAACAGATTGAGTTGTTTGAGCTCCGGGACATTTGGGCTGGGAACACCTGAATCTTCTGCGAGCACGGGGAAGCTAACAGCAACAAAACACATTGTCAGGAAAATTCTCATCGGGAATCTCTTCACTCAAAGTACGCGGGATAGTCTTTCTATCTCAATGCTATGCCTGACTCATCAATTCTGCAATCGATTTCTTAACATCTCGGTCCTAGGTCAGGTGATGTGAACTGGCTGGGTTCTTCAGTCAGCAGCAAGCTCTCGCGAACCTCTTCAGCATCAACTATTATCGCCTTCAATGACATATCCCGACTACTGGTGACACATTATGTTCCGATACACATTTACTATCTGTCTGACCTTGATCGTAATTTCTCCAGTCATGGCTGAGGATTTCGATGTCGTGATTTATGGAGGCACGTCAGCCGCGGTGACGGCTGCTGTTCAATCGAAGAAGATGGGTAAGTCGGTCGTCATTGTCTGCCCCGACAAACATCTAGGCGGGCTTTCTTCAGGAGGACTCGGCTGGACAGACACCGGCAACAAAGCGGTTATCGGCGGTCTCGCTCGCGAATTTTATCATCGTGTTTGGAAGAAGTATCAAGAGCCAGACGCTTGGAAGCAGCAGACCCGCGAGCAGTACGGCAACAAAGGACAAGGCACCGCTGCCATCGATGGAGCGCAGCGAACGATGTGGATCTTTGAACCGCATGTCGCTGAGGCTGTCTTCGATGGTTTCGTGAAGGACTACGATATTCCCGTCCATCGAGACGAATGGCTCGACCGCGAAGAGGGAGTTGAGCTGCGGGATGGAAAAATTCGTTCGGTCAAAATGCTCAGCGGCAAAAGCTTCACCGGAAAGATGTTCATCGATGCAACTTATGAGGGAGACTTACTCGCTGCGGCAAATATAGATTTCCATGTTGGTCGCGAATCGACAGACACTTATGGCGAGAAATGGAACGGCGTGCAAGCCGGGGTGTTGCATCACTCACATTGGTTCAAAGAACCGGTCGATCCGTATGTCGTCAAGGGTGACCCATCGAGTGGTTTGCTACCACGAATTAGTGGTGAAGACCCCGGAAACAAAGGCGAAGAAGATCATCGCGTGCAGGCGTATTGCTTCCGCATGTGCTTGACGAATGACGATTCCAACCGAATCCCATTTCCGAAACCCGCTGGTTACGACCCGTTTCAGTATGAGTTAATGGTTCGTGTCTTCGAATCGGGCTGGCGACAATCGTTTGGAAAGTTCGATCCGATTCCAAACAAAAAAACCGACACCAACAACCACGGTCCATTCAGCACCGATAACATTGGCTACAACTACGAATACCCTAACGGAAGCTACGAAAAGCGGAAGGAAATCATCGCTGAGCATGAGCAGTACCAAAAAGGATTGATGTACTTCCTGGCGAACGATCCGCGTGTGCCGGATGAGATTCGCACAAAGATGGCAACCTGGGGACTCCCGAAAGATGAGTTCACCGACAACGGCAACTGGCCGCATCAAATCTACGTCCGCGAAGCCCGTCGCATGATCGGCAAGTATGTCATGACCGAGCAAGATTGCCTGCATCAGCGAACGACTCCCGAACCGGTCGGCATGGGTTCCTACACAATGGATTCACACAACGTGCAGCGATACGTCAAGCCCGATGGCTTCGTCCAAAACGAAGGGGATATCGGCGTCGGCACTCCACCGTATCAGATTTCCTATGGTTCACTCGTTCCCAAAGAAAACCAGTGCCAAAACTTACTTGTCCCCGTTTGCATTAGTAGTTCGCATATCGCCTTCGGATCAATTCGCATGGAACCAGTCTTCATGATCCTCGGGCAATCCGCTGCAACGGCTGCTTCAATGGCAATTGATGATCAAGTGAGCATTCAGAAAGTCAGCTATCTAAAACTCCAGGAGAAATTAACAGAAGATGGACAGGTACTGGAATACGACGGACCAGTCAAAGTTGGTCACGGTCGGGGCATTGATGCGAAATCCTTAAAAGGAATCGTCGTCGACAGCGAGGATCTGAAAGTCAGCTCCGACTGGATCTCCAGTGGCTCAACCGGCAAATTTGTCGGACACAATTATTTCCACGATGACAACAAAGAGAAAGGGCAGCGAAGTTTCACCTTCGACGTGAAGTTACCAAAGCCCGGCAAGTACGAAGTTCGCCTCGGCTACTCGGCAAATGGCAACCGCGCGAGCAACGTCCCCGTGACGATCTCGACAAAAGCAGGCGACAAAACCGTGCAGGTCAATCAGAAGAAGCCAGGTGAATTCGTTGAATTGTTTACATCGCTGGGGGAATTCGAATTCGATCAACCGAGTACAAAGATTACCATTTCAAATACCGAGACAGACGGTCACGTCATCGTGGACGCGGTGCAATTGATTCCTGCGAAGTAAGTTTTTCTCCGTGACCTCCGTGTTTCAATTTCTTATCTACATTTTCCAGGAGCAGCCCTGTGCCATTGTTCGGTTCTCATCTTTCCATCGCCGGTGGTTACTACAAAGCCGCCAACGCCGCTGGCGCCCTCGGCATGGACACCGTCCAGATTTTCACAAAGAACAACAATCAGTGGAAAGGGAAAGCACTCAGTGACGACGACGCTGATCGGTTTAAGAAAGCGGTTGCGGAACATGGGCTGACGTCCCCTTGTTCTCATGACAGCTATCTGATCAATTTGGCGAGTCCTAAACCGGAGTTGTGGGAGAAGTCGCTGGAGGCGTATGTTATTGAACTCGAACGGGCGGAAATGCTCGGACTGGCTG
>JABJMI010000381.1 GCA_018659505.1 Planctomicrobium sp. | reverse complement strand
TTCTCAACCAATCTTCGGCGCGGTCAATCCAAGTGCCGATGTTAGAGTTCGGGCGGGGGCGAATGCCGTAGCCGTGTCCTCCGTTTTCGTAGACATGTAGTTCAGCGGGGACTTTGTTTCTTTTCATGGCTGCGTAGATTTCGAGAGCGCCGATGGAAGAGGAATTGTCATCGTGGGTATGAACAAGAAATGTCGGGGGCGTCTCCTTGGTTACCTTGATCTGTGCGAGAAGTTCCTCAGTCCCCGGTTGCAAGACTTGCCAGGGATAGATCAGCATGGCGAAGTCGGGGCGGAACGAAAGTTTGTCAGTCTCATCTTTCGGTTCGTAATGAGATTCCTCGGCGGTGATGAGCATTGCACCGACTTGTCCTCCGGCGGAGAACGCCAGTACTCCAACGCGGTTGGGATCGATGTTCCAAGCTTCCGCATTTGCCCGGACCAGTCGCATTGCTCGCTGCGCATCTTGCAGCGGACGTTTCCAGTTTGGTTCTTCTTTTGGCATGGCTTCGTTGGTTCGATAGTTCACGACAAATGCGGTAATGCCCAATTTGTTGAGGCGTTCGGCTGCTTCCGAGCCTTCCAGGTCAGGGACAACTTTCCCAAACCCACCACCAGGGAGAATGACAACCGCTGTTCCGTTCGGTTTTCCATCTGCACGATAAAACTGCATCGTTGGTTTTCGAATGTTGACTAATCGCGTGATTGGCGGCAGTTCGTTAGGACGTAAAGGCATCTCTTCACCTGTCGAAGCAGATGTTTCGCCGGGAGCTAAGTCTGACCAGAGCGGAATCGGATTCTCTTCAGCTACGAGAACCTGAACGAACAACAGCAACGCAAGCAATACTTTAAGAGCCATCTTTGTGAACCAATTCTGATTTGAGTGAAGAGTTCACTCTATTTGAATACATCAGAAGAGAATCAGCAACTTGGGCATCAAGAAAGTAGATGCAGAAACGGTTCTATCAAATTGAAGAGGTGTTATGAACAATTGCTCTCAACCCTAGATTTTCAACTCTCAACGCAACTTACCAAGGCAGTTCCATCATGCCGACGATTTCGTTCGCCAGTTGGTTCGTTGCATCCTGAGTAGCGGTTGCCATCGATTGTCCTGTCTCAGGAGCGAAGCTAGCGTGAGCAATTGCATGAGTCAGTTGAGGACCAACAGGTGTTGTTCGCTGCGCGAGAACGGCTCCGGTGCGATTGTCGATCCAGCTGACTTCGATGCCGATGGAGAGCTCTAATTCGCGAGGCTCATCGTAGCGGTTCTGGTTCGCTGGTCGTTTGTTGATCGAGATAATCTTTCCAACCAGCCGCGTGTCTGCTTGAGGATTTGAGACTAAGCGGAATGGAGTGTTCAGTTCAATTTTTTTATGAACAGCTTCGGTCAGTTGCAGCTCGTAACCTCTGCGGTAGGTCTCGTTCGTGAAAGTTGGAACATGAACAGAGCGAACTTCAGGACCATACGGGCTACCAACAATATACCCGCAACCATGGAGACATAGCATCCCTAAGACTGCTATGAAAGCAATCAAGCTTGTCTTGATGTGAGTCGGGAAGTGAGTACGCAACTCGGTCTCTTTAAGTTGTTATAATGTTGCTCGACCTGGGGCTTCATTATTTGCTGGCGGAGTTTGTAACTGTGGTGGCTCTTCTGCCTTGCGAAGGAATCCAAAGATGTTCCGCTTCGACTTTTCTTCCACTTTATTATCAGATGATTGTGGTGTGAGTCGTTTATCAGATTTGAGTCGAGGGTCAGATTGGTTGTTCGTGTTTGGAGCCTGTGCCGTCTTCGCTGGGACAGGTTTTTGACCGTTCCCCCATGCCCAGAGTGGTCGACCAGAGTTCCTCGCTTCTGTTTGAATTTCTTGGAGGACTGCTCTTGATTTCTCAGCATACGTTGAGCTTGGATAGCGATTGATAATGACATTGCAGTGCAGGGCTACTGATTCCGGTATGTTTTTCTTTTGATAGAACTCAACCTGACTCCAAAGGCGACGAATTTCGCCGTCGTGAAGTTGGTCAATTTCTTGTTGTAACATTTTTCGCTCTTCGGCACTCATCTCAGGAAAAATCTGCAACATGGTCTGCTTTAAATCGCGAGACTTATCAAGAGCCGCTCCATCGTATTCCGGTCCTTCATAGGCAGCGAGTGTGACGTGAGAACCCAATAAAAACGCATCTCTTAAGTGTGGACTATCTGGGTATTGTTCTCTGACAAGTTCGTAGAGACGTTTGGCTTCAACAAAATTCCGAGTTCGCAAATTGTGATTCGCTGAAAGCATTAACGCATCGTCAGCGAGTGGGCCTGTCGCATCGTGTAACCAGATCGAACGCAGGGCTTGTAGCCCTCGTCCATCTGCATCATAGACGGGACGAGTTTTATCAGTCAGATTCGGTATGAGAGGAATGTCCCAAGCGGAATCATCAGAACCTGCTGAAACGTTGACTTTTTCAGTCTCAGCCGACGCGAGTTGGATATCGGATTTTGCTCTTTCCTTTTCAATTTCATTCGGGAAACCGAGCCAGTAACGAGCAATTCGGAAGAGTTGTTTGGTGACACGATCCATATGGCGAGTGGAAGCGTACCGATTTAAGAGATCGTCGTAGGAATCCTGAGCTTTCGTAAATCGCATCTGCTTGAACTGACATTCCGCCAGCATGAACAGAGCATCCTCTTCGACAGGATCACCAAAGTTGTTGTAAATGTCTTGGGTTTTGTAGTCTGCGACTCCCCAGAAATTACGCACTTTCGTTCCGAAGGATTCGTATCTCTCGCGTCGACTTACTACAAGTTTTTTGAAAGCCTTCTCTGCATCAGCGACTTTGCCATCTTCATACAAGTTCTTGGCTTGTTGAAATTGCTTGCGAGCAATTTTCAAATCTTCATCGGTGCCGCCTTGAACAGCGCTTGATGTCGAATTGTTGCTGAGCCCTCGCTCAGTCGACCCCATGATGTTTGAAATCGGCGATTGGCTGCGTGTCACTGGATCGCCAGTAGATGCTGAACTGGTGAACATCGAAGATGTTCCGCATCCGGAACTTAACAATATCCCAGACATCAAAACTGAAGTCGTCAGCACTTTGACCGCGCTTCGTTTCGGAGGATTGTTCAATTCTGAGGCGTCTAGGATAACTTCATTGGTATGTACATTTCGCGCATCATTACGGCGAAGAATGTTTCTCAACTGAGATAGAAATGAATTCATTTTCATGATGTCTCACCCTGTTGCATGACGTTCTGCGCATGGAGGCGTTCAACGGTGCATACGGAAGAGGTTATGTTGGGAAGTGGCAACATCACCAAGCAGAAAACGAACGCTCTACCATCCCAGTAATTTCGTCGTCTTCGGTCTGCGTCCCAAGATTGATGAAATCGCTGAGGTGAGTAGTTTTCGAATGTCTCGCCGTTGTTGGTCACTCAATGTCAATCGATTCAATGTGTCGACGTTCCCGTCAAGCAGTTTTCTGATGACGGCAATCGCTCCAGATTGAATTTCAGTCTGTTGATACTCC
>JABJMI010000055.1 GCA_018659505.1 Planctomicrobium sp. | reverse complement strand
TCGGCACCTGGAACGGCGTCGCAGCGGCTCCCGTGTTATTGGACCTTGCTAAGACCGGACCTGCCGAGAAGTACCGTGTTCGAGCGTTACGCGGCTATCTTGGTCTGGCACGAAAGTTCGCCATGCCTGATGGGCAACGGACGGAGATGTGTCAGAACGCATTCAACGCAACGAAACGTATCTCCGAACACCGTTTGGCGCTTGACGTGCTCAAACTCCATCCAAGTGTATCCGGATTGAAGCTAGCGATCGAAGCGATGGAGATGCCCAATTTGAAAGTGGATGCCACCGCTGCCGCAGCGGAGATTTCTCAAAAGCTAGCGAAGAAAGGAATCGATGTTAGCCAACTGATGTCCGGTGTCGGTTTTTCCAAAGTGAAGCTGGAAATCGTCAAAGCAGAATACGGCGCAGGAGCACAACAAAAAGACGTCACAGATGTTCTGCGGAAACAGGCTTCAGATTCGCCTCTCATTGCATTTTCGGCACCAAGTTACAACGCGAACTTCGGTGGTGACCCTGCTTCCGGTGTTGTGAAGCAACTGAAAATTCAATACCGCATCAACGACAAAGCGAGCGAAGCAACCTTCGCAGAGAATGCCTTGATTCTTCTTCCGATCCCAGAGTAAACGCGTCTACATCCAAGCTCTGATCACGAAAAGATTCCAAGCTTACTAAGCTGCTTTCCAATATATATATTGTTCGAAGAGGATGCCATTTTTGGTTTTCTCTTTGGAATTTTCATATCATCAATAATTTTACTTCCAGCGTAACCGGGAATTGAGGCTTATGTCTTTCAGGATTTTAACAACACTCTTGCTGCTTTTGCAGATCACTTCTTTTGCTCAGGCTGTTGAGACGCAGCCATTTGGACCGAAGTTTTCGAAACTCGATTCGGATGCAACTGGCGAATGGTGGAAGCCACAAGGCAAAAAGAAACCTCGTCTGCTGGTTCCACGTGATGAAGTTGTTGCCTTTGCCATTTACACACATGATCGTGGTGTGCTGAAATTGACGGCACAACTCTTTCCGTTGATGCCAGATGAGCCACGCCAAGTGCAGTTGGAATTCAAACAAGATGGAGAATGGAAGCAGGCTGCGGAATCGGATGTCATTGAACTCGGCTGGAGTGCCCACTTCCGAATTGAAGATTGGGACAATACGAAAACGATCCCCTACCGTGTGCGACTCGGAAAGCAATCACACTTCGATGGCAGCATTCGCAAAGACCCTGTTGATAAGGATGTGATTGTCGTTGGGACGCTCAGCTGCAACTCATCCCGCACACCGGGACCGCGACCGAAGATGATTGAGAACCTGCTCATTCAGGATCCTGATTTCCTCTTCTTCGCAGGCGATCATTCGTATCATCATACGCAACACACATTCGGTTGGCTCGAATTTGGAATGCAGTTCCGGGACATCCTTAAAGATCGACCGACTGTGACAATTCCGGATGACCATGATGTCGGACAAGCCAATATCTGGGGCGAGAACGGTAAGAAAGCTGCCACGCCTGCGGGACCGCAAGGTGGATTTTTCTACCCAGCGAAGTACGTCAACATGGTACAACGATGCCAATGCTGGCACTTACCAGATGCTTTTGATCCAACTCCGATTCAGCAAGATATTGGGGTTTATTACACCAACCTAAGAGTGGGCGGTATCGATTTCGCAATTCTTGAGGATCGCAAATTCAAGAGTGGTCCCGAAGGAAAAATCCCGAAGATGGGTCCAAGACCGGATCACATTAACGATCCGAAGTATGATCGCGACTCCATCAATCTTGATGGCTTGAAACTTCTCGGGAATCGTCAGCTGACGTTTCTCAAGGAATGGGGACAAGACTGGACTGAGACCGAGATGAAATGTGTGCTATCACAAACCGCATTTTGTGGAGCGGTCCACCTCCATGGTTCTCCCGACAATCGACTCCTTGCTGATCTTGATTGCAATGGTTGGCCACAAGCTGGCAGAGACGCTGCGTTGCGAGAAATTCGTAAAGCACAGGCAGTTCATCTCTGCGGAGATCAGCATCTGGCGGTCGCTGTCAAACATGGAATTGATGAATTCAGTGATGGTCCCTTCGGTTTCACAAGCCCTGCGATTGTGAACACGATTTACGGTCGTTGGTGGCATCCTGATGATGAAAAAGCAGGTCCGAACCCGGTCCAGAATAGTCCCTTAGAATGGACCGGAGATTTTGAAGATGGACTTGGGAACAAGATTTCAATGCTAGCTTACGCCAATCCTGAAAATCGAAGAGACGAAACGCAGCGAGCCGATGGTTACGGAATCGCACGTTTCAATAAGGTCGCCCGGACAATCACCTTCGAATGCTGGCATCGCTTCGCGGACGTAAAGGATGGAGATAAAGCTCAATTCCCCGG
>JABJMI010000279.1 GCA_018659505.1 Planctomicrobium sp. | reverse complement strand
GTAATAGCCGCTTCGAAATCCATTTTCGAAATCCATTTTCGAAATCCTTCTTGTGGATTTCGTTTTCCCAATAATCTGAGTTTCGATTCCAGGCTTTTTTGGCGACTTTTTTTTGCCGACATTCGATGATTTGTTCGTCGATACTATCGTAGAACTGTACGCATCCAAGCGAGCTAATGCTTGCTGTAGCGAGCAACACGATTGCGACATCCCGTAACATCGATTCAAACCTTGTGAGAAATGACTAGACTCAAGGGTTGTATCGAATAATTTGAAATGAATAGCTTAGAGCTTTTTCAACAATCTACCCAAAGTTCGAGATTTACAGATTGTGGAGATAGGGTGCTATGCGAGTTTTGGGTAATTGCGGGGACGGGAGGCTTGTGGTTAGGCTCCGATCATCATCACAAAGATAGTTGAGGATAAAGCTTGATTGACATCAACGGCAGTCTTTCATACCTAGCCTGGATGCCAGAGGGTATGGACTTTAGTTGTTTCCTGAAGAATACGGTGTATTGATGAAATTGATCGTCTCACACCAGCTTTATTTCTTCCTTACAAAATCGTTCGCGATACCTGTTGAAGAACTTAGGTGAAATCTTCAAATTGCCTTCTGTCTCAACCTGCTTGCTTCTCAGGGAAAATATCCAAGTTTTTGAATTGTCTTGCAGCGAGAAGCGTCATCAATACTCCTACACATGTGACGGAACACCAAACGCCTATTCCGAATACGAGGCGATGATTTCCTAGAAGAGGTGAGACATTGCTGAGAATCAATGAAAGTTTGGTAGAAGCGAACGCCCACCAGAATATCATTGCAAAGACAATCCCGCATGTGACTCCCTTAGCTGTAAAAAGGACTGTTGTCCGTAAAAAGACTTCAATGCCCTCTTGCTTCAGTTTCTGTGGAAAAATCAGAAACATTAAGTTTTCCCAACCATATACAGCGAAGTTCATTGCCGGAAAAGAAAGAACTGCACTTAACAAAATGTAAAAGTTCATCTCTCGAACTGAACAAGCGAATGCAAGCATTGCATACTGGAATAATGTTGTCAGAAGAATCGGGGTCGCTAACTGACCAACCACGACTCTTGATGGACGCAAAGGCAGCATCTTGAGTAGTAACAAATGGCTATAGTCTCTTCGGAAATCAAACTTCAATGCAGACGGAAGTAATAAGAACGAATAGAAGACCAACCCTCCGAGAAAATTTAAAATCGCTAAGCGGTCATTTAACCGAGACATAAAGAGTGGCATCGCTGAAAGGATTGCCGGAGGAATTAATGCGAGGACAACTCCTGTTCCATAGCGATAAACTCCAACGGCCTGTCTCCATGTCACTGCCCCACCACATAATTTGATGAGAAAATTAGGAAGAGATCGTGAATCTAAATTGGACTCCATGGACTCTTTGGAGCTAGCGGAATGAAATTTACGACTTCTCTTTTCACGACCGACAATTGAGCTTTCGCTCCAGTTGTCGAGCCGTGAAAGTGTCCAGACAGTCACAATGAGAACAGAAAAGGCAGCCATGAGGGTCAATAAGATCTGATATGTGACGACCCGTGCTGTGATGAGTTCGACAAACAGAGCGAATGGAGCTGTGACGATCTCTCCCGTTGTTGTGTGAACCGAGCTTTTCAAAACTTCTAAGAAGTTGAGTCCGAACAAAAAAACGATCGGGATTTTTGAATCGGGAGAGGCACTTTGAGTTTGAAGCAAAGCAGCTGAACTGAAGAAGACCCTTAACGTAATGAGAGTCCCGACAATAACTGCCCGAAATGCTCGATAGAGCTTCTGCCCCATCCCTACTGCGAGTGAGTCTGAAATAACTCGCAGTAGTTCGATGAAGGCTAAACCACACCAGAAGGCGAGAAAGCCAAGTGTCGGATTCGCCAAATCGGGTAACAGTAATATTGTACCGATTGCAGCTTTGAGTGTGGTCACCCCGAGGACAGTTGCCAAACGATATTGTAAGAGTTGCTGGCGAGTGAACGGACTCGGAACTAGGTTATTTCGTTCTGCCTCGGACCATTCAATTGATGCGTCTGGACGTTGCCAGGCAACACGAACAAAATGCCAACTGGCATAGACGCTTAAGGAAAGTGTCATCCAGGTTCTTAATGATTCCGGATCGTATTTCTCTCTGAACAAAATACTGGCGATGACGTTACTCAGCCAGATGAGCGCGAGAACTGATCCGAGAATTGAAACCGCGAGTTTTCTCGGCTGAGTGAAGCTCGCGAGCATCCCACGGAATTTACCAGCGGTTCGCATCTTCGTCAGTTGCCATAACGCAGGATGAATCAGGCTGTTCATAGGGCAGCCACCTGAGGAGTTTCGTGCTGTATTTCTTGATTATTCGCTTCTGTCGCCTGAAAGAAAATTTGCTCCAAAGTCGCCTTATCACAATCAGCAGTGAACATTGACTTCAATTCTTTGAGAGTTCCTGTAAATCGTTGTTCACCCTGCTTAAGAATGAGGACGTGCGTACAGATGTCTTCAACCATCGCGAGCAAGTGCGAGCTAATGATGACAGCTGTCCCCTGCTGAGCTCGAAGTTGCAACGATTCTTTCAACATGCGGATGCCGTGTGGATCAAGCCCGGTCATCGGCTCGTCAAGAAGAATCACTTCGGGGTTGTGGAGATAGCTGCAACAGATCGCTAATTTTTGTCTCATCCCTCTGGAGAGTTCTGAGGCTCTTGTATTTCGTTTTCCGTTAAGCTCGAAGATATCGAGTAGTTGGTTAGATTTCTCAGTAGCATCTTGCACCGAAAAGACAGATGCGGTGAATGCAAGGTGTTGGGTAACAGTTAACTCAGGAAAAAGCGGTGGATCGTCAGGGATATAGGCAAGACGTTTTTTGACTTCGAGAGGCTGTTTTTCGACGTTAAAACCACAGACTGAGAGTTCCCCTTCTGTTGGAATTGTCAGACCACTTAATGATCGCAGTGTAGTCGTTTTCCCCGCTCCATTGGGGCCAATCAATCCCAGGATCTCACCTGGTTGTACTGAGAAATTGATGCGATCAACAGCTAGCATTCCGTCAAATGCTTTTCGGAATTCAGAGACTTTAATCAATGTTCTCTCCTGAACAAGCATTGATGGAACGAGTATTTATGAGCCGCTGTGCGCTAGCCCCGATTGTGAGCGAGTGTTTTTACCTATCCGGGGATAGCGCACAAACGGCTCATATCCGGATTTAAATAAGGAACAGTTCCTAAGATGAAATTCTGCAACGATAGAACGCTAGCGAACGAATGGAGTCCGGGCAGGAGAAAGCGTAAAGCTGAGAGTATCAATCGACAGCAATTGAACAATGTAGCAATTGTATCGAATAAACAATCTAATTACTCGTGACGCAGCGCTTCGATTGGATCGAGGCGAGCTGCCGAGCGAGCCGGGTAAACGCCGAAGACAAGACCTGTCAGCACGGAGAAACCGAAAGCAACTGGAAGACTCCAAATGGCAATTTGAGGAGTCATCGTCAAGAACATGTTTGTCATCTCTGAGGTTGCGCCACCAGATTCGAGAATGTAATTGGTCACAACATACTTAATCGCTTCAAAAGCAGCGGGAGTCGTCAGACCAAGTCCCATTCCCACCAATCCCCCAATACCAGACAAGACGATCGTTTCGATCAAAAACTGCTGAGTGATGTCGATTCTTCTTGCACCTAAAGCACGACGAACACCGATCTCTCTTGTTCGTTCAGTCACTGTCGCGAGCATGATATTCATGATGCCGATTCCGCCGACCAGCAGACTGATGCCTGCGATTGAACCAAGGACGACGTTGAAAATGTTTCTAAGTTGTTCAGCTTGCTTTAGTAATTCAAGTGGGACAATGACATCCACATCTCGTGCCACCGCATGTTTGGCGTCCATCGTTTCTCGGACCATCTCAGCTGTTGCAATAATAATTTCTGGTTCATCAACAATCTTAGGATGATCGATTTTCAAAGTGATTTGATCGTAGACAACTGAAACAGCACTAAATGCCCCCTGCCCTCGTTTGACAATGATGTTTTTCGTGTTGATACGTGACTGAAACGTATCCAGCGGCATGTAAATATCTTTGTTGTAATCCTGTCCAGAGAGACTGCCTCCGATTGCAGCAGAAGCTGTTCGTTCTTTTGTGACGCCAATCACACGATAAGCGCGATTGCCTATTTGCACCGATTTATTGAGAGGATTTTCTAACGGGAATAGGCTTTCAGCAGTTTCGCTGGCGATCACGACGACATTTGTCAAATTGACTAAATCCTGTTCAGAGAGAAATCGCCCCATCGAGAGTTCGAGGTGGTTCATTTCCTGATATTCAGTAGTACAACCAACAATACGTGAATTCATCTCGTGATCGCGGTTACGAACATTCAGGACAACTTCACGGACAGGAACAATGCCTTCGAGACGGGGGACAGTTCTGTCGAGAATCAAGAAGTCTTCGTGAGTTAAACCATACCGCAGAACAGAACCGCCTGAACCACTACTGCCTGAATCTTCGGGAGGCTTCTTGCTGACGACGATGATGTTGTTAGCACCTAAGAGGAGAACCTGTTCCTGGGCCTGTTTGCTGGCGCCTTCACCAATCGCCAACATTGCAATGACAGAGAAGACTCCGAAAACAATACCGAGCATCGTCAGACCGGACCGCAACTTATGCAGCAGCAGGCTTTTGACAGCGAGTCGAATTGTGCGGAACAGGTGATACATTCAGAGTTCAGAGTTCAGAGTTCAGAGTTCAGAGTTCAGAGTTCAGAGTTCAGAGTTCAGAGTTCAGGAGTTCAGGAGTCAGGAGTTCTAATTTTGTTTCTTTACCCTTGCCCCTCGAACCCTAGTCCCTTGACCACGCGGCTTCATAAAATCTCACGAATTTAGTTGCGACCGATTGAGCCGCGTTAAAGCTATCCTTTGAAAATTCCGGTTCCGGCGATGAGCCCGTCTCTCATGAAAATCTGGTTCTTCGCTTTTTCTGCAACTTCATCTTCATGGGTCACCATGATAATTGTCCTGCCTTCTTGATTGAGCATCGTTAACATGCCAAGAATTTCTTCGCCTGTTTTAGAATCGAGGTTACCCGTTGGTTCATCGGCCATGATGATCGCTGGATCATTGATTAGGGCACGAGCAATTGCAACACGTTGTTGCTGCCCACCCGATAATTGATATGGTCGATGGTCTGTGCGATCCCCTAAGCCAACCATTTTTGCCATTTCATTACAACGGTCTTCATCTTCCGAGGAAACAGGAGGATAACCGGGGCGATAGAGTAATGGGACTGCAATGTTTTCCAACACGCTGTACTGGGCAACAAGATTGAAAGACTGGAAAATAAAGCCAATCAGTCCGTTACGAATCGCGGACAATTCATCGTCAGATAGCAGTGCGACGTTTTGTCCTCGTAAGTAGTACTCCCCGCTCGTTGGCCGATCGAGTCCCCCCAACAGGTTAAGCATCGTACTCTTGCCGCTGCCTGAAGATCCCATGATTGCCAGGAAGTCTCCTGATGGGATATCAAGTGATACACCGCGCAACGCTTTCACAACGACCGTACCGAGATCGTAATGCTTTTGTAGATTGACAAGTTTTGCCGTCAATTCCATGGAGGGGAATCTTCTATTGTGTGGATGAACAGGGGCTGTTTAGCCGGACAGTTTAAGTGTCCGGCAAAGCATTGAGGATGTTATTGAGGAGGCTTGAAGGCTGTGGAGAGTTCTTCTTTTGATAGGAATCCATCTTTGTCGCTGTCCATATCGTCGAAACGACTTTTCAAGCGATCTGGTGCTTCGTCTTTGCTGATTTTACCGTCGCTGTCTTTATCCATTGCAGCAAATATTTTCGCTGGATCAGGTTTGCCACCGGGCGGTCCACCACCAGCTGCTGCATCTTGAGGTTTGTTTTTTTTCTCAGGCTTAGCATCGCTTGTCGGCTGATCTGCTTCACTCTTCATGCTTGAGAAATCTTCGCCTTCTTCTTTGGATAACTCTGCTTCAAGTTCACAAATTTCTTTTGTGAATCGGCTGCGAGGGTTTAGGACAACATCTTCATCTTCTTCGATTCCGTCGAGAATCTCAACATGCGATTGATTCGACTGACCGATTTTGACTTCTCGTCGTTCTGGTGCTCCTCGTGAATTGATCACATAAGCGAATTGTTTCCCTGCGATGGTAACGACACCTTGCAACGGTATTTGTAAGACATTTGAGCGATTATCAACCAGTATCTCGACTTGTGCAGTCAATCCAGGGCGCAGTACACGAATTTTTTCCACTTCATCG
>JABJMI010000056.1 GCA_018659505.1 Planctomicrobium sp. | reverse complement strand
TCGGGGATAGCGAATTTTCCAAACCCATTCGCCGTTGAGATCACATTTCACAACCTGGCGATTGTGGATATCACACAGATAGAGGAACTCTTCATCCCCTTCTCGACGAATATCAATTCCGTGTCCGCCACCAGAAAATTCTTTCCCGAAAGATCGGACAAACGCCCCCAGTTCATCGAAGACAACAACAGTATCGCAGGGCTTTTGGGCATCACCTTGATGAGTGATGTAAACAAGCCCTGAGCGATCAACTGCGACGCCGTGGGTATTCTTCCAAGTAATATGATCAGGGACTTCGCCCCAGTGATGATCACATTCAAATTGAAAGTCACCCTGACCAATGATTGTGGGTTGTGTGGAAGATTTATCTTCTGCCCCCAAGATCGCTGGAGCAATACCAGAGGTGAAAACCGAAGCGGCGGTACAACCAATGAATTCACGACGATTCAACATGCTGGCATCATGAGTAAGAAACCGAGAGTTAGAGAATGAGTTTATTATACCCCAAGCTCGCTGCTCATGCACTAAGCTGATTTGCGAATTTGGAGTTCGTGATTTTTTCGATTCAGAAGTCTCTCTTCACTACAGCGAATGATCTGCGCACCAAGTGAATTAAGTTTGGTTTCAAGAGCCTCATAGCCACGGTCGAGATGGTAGATCCGGTGAATGACAGACTCTCCATTTGCGACGAGAGCAGCCAAAACAAGTGCGGCACTCGCTCTTAAATCACTCGCCATAACGTGCGCTCCGTGCAGTTGTTGAACTCCTGAGATATGAGCGGAATCTCCCTGTTGACGAATCGAAGCATTCATGCGATTCAGTTCGGCACAGTGCATGAAGCGGTCAGGAAACACAGAATCACGCACCACACTTTCGCCAGGAATCGTCGACAATAAAGCAGTCAACTGAGCCTGCACATCCGTTGGAGTTTCGGGGTAAGGGAGTGCATGCAGGTTCGTTGGCAAGAGTCTGTTTGTTGCGTCGACAATAATCGTTGAGTGATCCTGTTTTGAAATTACCACTCCTATCCCATTGAGCTTCTGAATAACATGATTGAGATGATGTGTCTCAATGTTCTTAATCTGAATTGAGCTTCGAGTTATAGCGGCAGCGATTATGAGAGTCGCTGCCTCGATGCGATCCGGGATAACATTTGCTTCAGCCCCGTGCAGTTCATCAACTCCTTCAATTTGGATTGTCGATGTACCATGTCCACTGACTTGAGCGCCCATTGCGTTCAAGTAATCTCCCAGGGCAATGATTTCAGGTTCACGAGCCGCTGAGTGTAAAACAGTATTTCCCTCAGCAAGAACAGCTGCGGACATTAAATTGCATGTGCCAAGTACCGTGCTTCCATTCGGACCATTCAGGTCGATTTCATTCCCGACTAAACGTGATGAACGAACAACGATGTCACCCTTCTCGATTGTCACTGTCGCGCCAAGTGCTTCGAACCCTCTGAGGTGAATATCAATCGGACGATGACCGATATTGCATCCACCTGGTAACGAGACTCGTGCGGAACCACGCCGAGCAAGCAATGGTCCGAGTACACAAACGCTCGCTCGCATTCTGCGGACGAGATCGTACTCGGCTTTAGAATGTTCTTCGTCAATGACTTGTATAGAAAGAGCCGAACTCGGCTCCCGAGTCACTTCACAACCGAGACATCGCAACAATGCAGAGAGTGTCCTGACGTCAACTAAATCAGGAACATTGTTGAGAGTCGACTTCCCCTTCGAAAGCAACGTCGCAGCCATCATCGGGAGAGAGGCATTCTTCGATCCACTTACGGAAACTGTTCCGCTCAGGGGGTGACCACCTTGTACAACGAAAACATCCATGTCGTGGAACTCATACTGTTGAAAATGGTATGAATCGGCAAAAAAATTGAGGTCTAAAAAGCGTAATTTCAAATACTCTCAACCCTAAACTCTTAACTCTCAACTACTCCCCCAACATCCTAGCACGACTCTCGCTTGTCCGGACAGGTCAGCTTCGGTGCGGACAGAATGAAAGCCCGCCTCTTTCAACAGCTTGCAGCCTTCATCGGCTTGTTCCGGGCTTAATTCGAATAGCAACCAGCCTCCTGCATTTAGGTAAAGTGGGGACTGTTCGATGAGAATTCGTATCACATCGAATCCATCTGCTCCACCATCAAGCGCAACGTGAGGTTCATGATCGCGAACATCTGATTCCAGGGTTTCAATTTCAGTTTTTGGGATATATGGAGGATTACTAACAATAATATCGAACTTCGAGCCGTTCTCCAGTGGTTCAAAGAGGTCGCCATTTAAGAGTTTGACACGGTCTTCGACTTCGTGTTTCTTGATGTTCCGAGCAGCGACAGCATACGGAGCAGAATTCTTTTCAAGTGTCGTAATCTGAACTGAAGCGTGATTCTTCGCAATTGCGATTGGCACACAACCGGTCCCAGTACAAAGCTCTAAAAGTGATGGAGACTTCAGCGGCTTCAGCAAATCAAGTGCTGTCGCAACGAGAGTTTCTGTA
>JABJMI010000362.1 GCA_018659505.1 Planctomicrobium sp. | reverse complement strand
TTGATTTCGCGAATCCCGATCTCACCACCGCTCAGCGAGACATCACGACCGTACCACAGCAGTCGTTGTTCTTTTTCAATGATCCATTCGTCATGCAGCAAGCGAGCAACTTAGCGACCAGAGCCGACTTCCAACTCTTCGATACGACAGAGCAGCGAATCCAATACGTCTATCAGCAACTCTTTCAGCGTGATCCAACGCCGAACGAAATCGAAATCGCCAATCAGTTTTTATCTACAGAAGAATCGTCAGCGACTCATGCAATTCCTCCCAGTAATTCGCGACCACTGCGTCCCTGGGAACGTCTTGTCCATGTACTGCTGATGTCCAATGAACTCATGTTCGTCGATTAAGGGCATTTTCAATGCCTTCTGATGTCCGCGAAGTGCGTCTTCTCATATTTAGAGGCGAATGCCACGAGACAGTTCGGTCAATGTGAATTATGAAAAATCTGTAGATATGTCGTTGGGTCTCCATTCATTAACGAAACGGACACTTGAGAAGCGTCTTCGAAATTCCTGTTAATCAATCAATCATTCTTTCGGAATTTACTTATGAAAATTATTGTTCTCACCGTTGCCTGCCTATGCTCAAACATTGTTTGGGCGCAGACGAATTCATTGCCTCGAAGCACACCGGAATCGCAAGGAGTATCGAGTTCGCAAATCCTTGAATTCATTAAAGCTGCGGACCAACAAGTGAATTCAATGCACAGTTTCATCATGGTGCGACACGGACATGTCATCGCGGAAGCCTGGTGGGCTCCTGAATCTGCTGAGAAGCCGCACATTCTGTGGTCATTAAGTAAAAGCTTTACATCGACTGCCGTTGGCTTGGCTGTCGCTGAAGGTAAACTCAAAATTGACGATCACGTTTTGAAGTATTTTCCGGAAGATGCTCCAGCAGAACCTTCTGAGAACCTCAAGGCAATGAGAATTCGCGATCTCCTCACAATGAATGCCGGACATCAAAACGAACTCAACTGGCGAATCTCCAAGAATTGGGCAAAAGATTTCTTAGCACATCCTGTTCCACACAAACCGGGCACGCACTTTCGCTACAATACTCCCGCAACGTATATATTGTCTGCCATCGTACAAAAGGTGACAGGCGAAACTGTGCTTGAATACCTGAATCCGCGACTCTTTCAACCGCTGGGAATAGAAAAACCGAAATGGGACAAAAGTCCGCAGGGCATTTCCATCGGTGGGTACGGCTTGTACTTGAAGACAGAAGATATCGCGAAATTCGGACAACTCTACCTGCAAAAAGGGAAATGGAACGACCAGCAACTCATCCCCGCTGAGTGGATTGAGCAAGCGACTTCGAAACAGGTTCCTAATGGGGACAATTCAGATTCGGACTGGAATCAGGGGTACGGTTTCCAATTTTGGCGCTGTCGACACAACGCCTTCCGTGGCGATGGCAAAGATGGTCAATTCTGCATCGTCATTCCCGAGCAGGACGTGGTCATTGCCATCACCGCGAACACCGGCAACATGCAGGCAGAACTCAACGTCGTCTGGGATAACCTGCTCCCCGCAATCTCCGATCAGGAACTCGGAGAAGATCCCGCAGCACAGAGCAAACTCAAACAGAAAATCTCTGAACTAAAGGCAACACGCTAAGTGCTATCGAAACGGTTGAGACCAAACATTGTGTGTGGGAAGTGCCCGTCTATCGACCGAGAAAGTAAGAGCCTCAACGTATTCTTCTCGGGTGAAGACGTAAAGTTGCGGTATATAAAGTGTATCTGACCTGTTGCCGTTCGGCAGTTACTCGAAAAATCGTAGAGCAACGGTTATTCTTCACACGCCAAGTCAGGCGAGAGGATGGCACTCGGCTAATAGATTCTCGTAACTAGGTGGTCATTTAAAAGTAAGGCTTATCTGTGAATTCACGCGTTTTCGGTTCTGGCTGTGCGTTTATCGGCGCAATTGTATTCATGTTGTTTCCATCCACGGTGCATGCAGCTGATGCCGGTGAGATTAATTCTGGCGATACGGCCTGGATTTTGATCTCTACAGGCCTGGTCCTCTTTATGACGATTCCAGCGCTCGCATTGTTTTACGGAGGTTTAGTTCGCACTAAGAACGTCCTGTCCGTATTGATGCAGTGTTTGGTACTTACCGCCCTGATGTCTGTTGTCTGGGTCGTGTGTGGATACAGCCTGGCGTTTGATACGACAGGAATGGTCAAGGACACCGTCAATATTCATTCGTTCATCGGTGGATTTGACAAAATCATGATGTCCGGCGTCACTGCAAATTCGGTACACAATACGATCCCCGAGATTCTGTTTGCGGTCTTTCAAATGACATTTGCCGCGATCACGCCAGCATTGATCATCGGTGCGTTTGCTGAACGAATGAAGTTCTCAGCCGTGCTACTGTTCTCCACGATTTGGTTGCTTGTCGTCTATT
>JABJMI010000693.1 GCA_018659505.1 Planctomicrobium sp. | reverse complement strand
TTCACATCTTCAATAGGTCTCATTATGAAGACGTTTTAGTTGTGCGTGTTGATCAGCTGATACCGGAAAATGAATGGCAGCGGAGATATGATCAGATCAATCAATTCGAGAAATTTCTTACTGAGACGGGTACGAAGATTTTGAAATTCTACTTGCACATTTCTAAAGAAGAACAGAAAGAGCGCTTTCAAGACCGATTGGATGAACCTGAAAAGCATTGGAAGTTTTCAAAAGAAGATCTAGAGAAGCGGAAGCAATGGGACGAGTATCGTGTCGCCTTTAATGACGCACTTACCGAATGCTCAACTGAACATGCTCCTTGGCATGTCATCCCGGCGGATCAGAAATGGTATCGCAACTGGGCAATCAGCAAGATTATTTTCGAAACATTAGAAGAGATGAATCCACAGTTTCCGGCCGAAGAACCGGGGCTCGATAAGATTGTGATTGAGTAATTATGCGATCAACGACAGCGTGCTGGTCTATCAACGCTAAACGATAAACGCTCAACGAACTTATCACGCAGCATAAGCAAAGTTGTAACGCTGAATGACCCATTCAGCGACGTGATAAATCACTTCACGCCATTTCGGATCGTGGTGCGGTTCATGAATGAGTTTGTCGAGCGGCACAAACTGTGAGTGTGGGACTTCTTGGCAGAATTGACGAGTTGCTTCTGGCGAAGTGATTCGATCTTCTGAGCCGTGAATTGCTAGAACAGGAACCGGAAAATTGTTGGCGTTATCCAGTGCCCATCTGCCCGCGTGGTAGCACTCCCAAGCTGTCTTCAACGTGATGCGTCCATGATTGAGTTCGTCTTTTTTGAACTGCTCAATCGCTTCCTCATCACGACAAAGATCCTGCACGCGCAATTTCGTCGGAATTCCAAGTGTCGGTACAACCTTGGAGAGATGTTTAATGATCATCCGCTTCAATGGTGAAGGTGAAGATGTCAATCGTAGCCAGGGAGAAGAGAGCACGACCCCAAGCACATGATCGGACCATTGCTCGTGTCTACGCAATGTCCAGTTCGCAATGATGCCTCCACCCATACTATGACCGTAGAGCACGATCTTATGATTCGGTCGTTTGGAAGTCATTTGTTGCAAGACGAGCGAAACATCGTCCAGGAAATCATCATAGTCAGCCAAGTGACCTCGTGGACCTTCTGAATGACCATGTCCACGATGGTCAAACTGTACGACATTCAGCCCAGCACTATTGAGAACTTCGATCACATGCTGATAACGTCCGCTATGCTCGCCAAGTCCATGGACCAGCAGCACAGAGCCGATTGATTCAGCTGGAGCATGCTCAACGACATGCAGACGGAGACCGTCAGATGTCTTGAGTTCAGAGAATTCAGTTTCCGGTTGCGGTATCCCCATTCTTCCCCTATCGAAAAAGACCCAGCCTCTGTCTTGATCGACATGAACGGTTTGGTGACAATATAAATAATGACGATATTTTTAATTGAAAATTATTTTTCCAGTAGAAATACGATTATTGCTCAAGTTCATAAAAGTCTTGCCTTTCGTGTCTTAAACCTAAGCCTACATATGACGAAGTTCTACTTCAGCCAGCTGTGCATAATTCTGTTGTCAGGATCAAATCTTCTTGCGGAAGATGAGAAGAACTCTACAGTCGATTTTGCTCGTGATGTGCAGCCAATTTTGCAAGCACGCTGTGATAGCTGCCACGGCAGTGAAGAACGTGAAGGTGGGTTGAGATTCTTAAAACGTCAAGATTTGCTGAACCGGAATGATTCTGGCGACCCTGCGGTCATCGTTGGTGAACCAACAAAGAGTGAACTTATTCGTCGAGTGACCGCGGATGAGTCGGAAAGAATGCCTCCTGAAGGAACTGCTTTAACAGCAGAACAAATCGAAACACTTTCTAAATGGGTTTCTCAGGGCGCGAAGTGGCCAGAGAATGAGAAACGCCCAACCCATTGGGCATATGTGCCTCCGCAGAGTCCACAGATTCCAGACGCGAAACTCCTGGGACGAGTTGCTAATCCAGTTGATGCTTTTGTTTTACAAAAGCTTTCCAAGGAATTGCCAGAGTTAAGACAATCTCCATTGGCATCTCCTGCAAAGTTACTTCGGCGAGTTCATCTCGACTTGATCGGATTACCGCCGACTCCCGAAGAAGTGCTTGCCTTCGAGAAGAACCCTTCTTATGAAAACTATCAGCAGATTGTTGAGCATCTCCTCGCTTCGCCACGCTACGGGGAGAAGTGGACTCGTCAATGGCTCGACCTCGCGCGGTATGCCGATTCGAATGGCTTTCAGGCGGATCAGTTTCGTGAAATCTGGGCGTATCGAGACTGGGTGATCCAAGCCTTTAATTCTGACATGCCGTTTGATCAATTCACACTGGAACAGATCGCTGGCGACTTATTACCCGATACGACCATTGAACAGAAAATTGCGACCGGTTTTCAACGCTGCACAACGTGCAATGTTGAAGCTGGCGTCGACCCCGAAGAGAATCGCACGAACCAAATCATCGACCGTGTGAATACCGCAGGCACAGTTTGGCTCGGTACGACGCTCGAATGTGCCCAGTGCCACAATCACAAGTACGACCCCTTCACTCAGGAGGATTACTATCAAATTTTCGCCTACTTCAATAACACTCCCTTAGAAGTCGTGCAGCCAAACGGTTCTGGAGTTCAATTCGAAGTCTCCGGTCCTAAAATGGAGTTACCACTAGAAGCGAGTAAAGCTGCCGAACTGGCAAAACTTCGTGAGCAGAACGACTCTTTGAATAAGAAAATCGAGACGAGGAAGAACGAACTCGCAGCGGAACAAGCAGCGTGGGAAGCAAAGCTGACAAGTAGTCTCGATTCTGCTCCAGAATGGCATGTTCTTCAAGCCGAGTCCTTTGAGTCATCTGGCGGTGCAGATCATGAATTTCTTGATGACCATTCGGTTTTGCTCTCTGGAAAAGCCCCGGACAAAGATAATTACACAATTCAATTTCGCACGAAACTTTCAGAGATTACCGGTTTCAAGCTAGAGACCCTGACTGATGATTCCATACCCGGCAAAGGTCCCGGTCGCGGAGATGCTGAGCGTCCTAACTTCGTCGCCTATGAATTAGAAATTTCTCTTGGCGACTTGGTCTCGAACGAGTCTCCGGACAAGATTGCTCTACATTCCGCCCAAGCTGACTTCTCACAAGCCAACTATCCAGTTACAGGTTTGATCGATGGAGATCCGAAAACAGGTTGGGCAATCAACCCGCAATTTCATAAACCGCACTGGGCATCGTTTCTCACCTCAGAACCGATTGTTGGCGAATCTGAAAAGATACTGACTGTGACGATTGATCAGCATT
>JABJMI010000057.1 GCA_018659505.1 Planctomicrobium sp. | reverse complement strand
CATGTGGCGGTATGTCGACTTCGATGGTGACGGTGATCACGATATCGCAGTCGGAATCGGCGATTGGAGCGACCTTGCCTGGGACCACGCTTACGACAATCATGGGATTTGGCGAAACGGACCATTACATGGTCACGTCTATATCATTGAAAACAATGGTTCCGATGAGAAACCTGCCTATTCGAAATCACCTTCTCGATTACGAGCAGGCGGGGGAGAAGTCGACGTCTACGGCTGGCCTTCTCCTAACTTTGCTGACTTTGATGGAGACGGTGATCTCGATTTATTGTGTGGTGATTTCATTGATAGCTTCACGTATTTCGAAAACACCGGCTCTCGCAAGTCGCCTCACTACGCAGCTGGTAAAAAACTAATAGACAGCCAGCAGAATCCTCTCAAGATGAACTTGCAGATGATTACTCCAACAGCCATCGATTGGGATAAAGACGGTGATCTCGATCTCATCGTAGGAGACGAAGATGGACGGGTCGCTTTCGTCGAGAACACAGGTGACTTAATAGACCAGACTCCGGTATTCCATGCTCCTCAATATTATCGTCAGACTGCCGATACTCTGAAATTCGGAGCATTAGCGACTCCCTACGGTTACGACTGGGACAATGACGGTGACGAAGATATCGTCTGCGGCAACACCGCCGGTTCGATCAGCGTCTTCGAGAACTTAGGTGACAGCGAAGACGGACTTCCGAAATGGGACGCTCCAAGATTGCTCAATGTAAAAACAGATGGTTCGGTCTCGAAACCGTTCCGAGTCATGGCTGGCGAGAACGGATCAATCCAAGGACCATGTGAAGCAAAGTGGGGTTACACAACACTGTCTGTTGCGGATTGGGACGGTGATGGCGATGGAGACATCGTTTACAATTCGATATTAGGTCGACTCGGTTTACTTATTAACGAAGGAGACCATCTTGTCGAAACAACTTTCGATACCGGAGTCCGTGAGCTTCCACCCGTTTGGTATTGGTGGCAACGACCTTCCAGCGAGACGTTAACCCAATGGAGAACGACTCCATTAGTGGTCGACTTTGATGAGGATAAAACGCTCGATCTGGTTCTTCTCGATCAAGAGGGATATCTGACACTGCGACGATCTGGCAAAGCAGCCGAGCGAATTTTTGTCGATGAACAAAACGAACCGCTTCAATTAAACCCCGGAAGTTGTGGACGATCCGGTCGAGTGAAACTGGCACTCGTCGACTGGGATGGAGACTCCCGACTTGATTTGTTGGTCAATTCAGAGAACGCAACTTGGTATCGCAACTGTGAAACCCGTGATGGAAAGATCGTACTGAAGAAAATTGGGAATCTGGCAAAGAGAAATGTCGCTGGTCATACTTCGAGTCCAACTGTTTGCGACTTCAATAAAGATGGTAAACCCGATCTATTAGTAGGCAGCGAAAATGGTCGCATCTACCACATCGCTCATGATGATTGTGTTCAATTCACAGAAGAACAATTGACCGCTAAAGCCCCTAATGAAGCAAAACCTCCAAGAATCCCAGGCATGGTCAACGAAGAATTCATCTTTAGTAAGGCTCCTTTCAAGGAATGTCATGCCTCGACAATCTGCCAAACTTCACGTGGATTGGTCGCGGCATGGTTTGGTGGAACGAAAGAAGGGAAAGATGATGTTGGCATTTGGACGTCTTATCACGATGGTTTGAAATGGAGTTCGCCCTCTCAAGTCGCTACTGGCATGCAACAAACAGTAGCATTGAGATACCCTTGCTGGAATCCTGTTCTTTATCAACCACCAGGAGACGCACCGACTCTATTATTCTTCAAAGTTGGTCCGAATCCTCGTGAATGGTGGGGAGAAGTGATGGTCAGCTACGACCGCGGTCGAACCTTCCGTGAACGTCGCAGACTCCCCGAAGGGATCGATGGTCCGGTTCGTTGTAAGCCGATTTTGCTGGATGGAACGGATACCCTCCTCTGCGGATCATCTACCGAGTACGAAGGCTGGCGCGTTCATTTCGAGAAAGTCGGTTTGACTGATGGAGAATTGAAAGATAACTGGAAACGTATTGGTCCCATCAACGATGCCTCCAAGTTCAATGCAATTCAACCGACGTTTTTAACTCATCCAGATGGGCGATTACAGGTATTATGCCGTACGAAAGAAAGTGTGATTGTCAGCAGTTTCTCAAGCGACAACGGTGAAACGTGGACAGAGTTGGAAGCCACCGATTTACCGAATCCAAACTCTGGGATTGAGTCT
>JABJMI010000307.1 GCA_018659505.1 Planctomicrobium sp. | reverse complement strand
TTCTCCCCGTTTGCTGAGTAGCATCTGCCGCCGCCTTTTCTCGAGCTTTCACCCATTGTTCTGGTTCATGCAGCGACCAGCGAATCCACAGAGTGAGTAAGGCAGGAAGTGCCCCGATAGCGAAACCCCACCGCCAGGCACTTTCACCCAACGTGACGATAAATGCTCCAGCCGCGGCAGCTAACAATGTTCCAAACACGCTGGAAGCGTGAAATATCGAACTCATTACCGCCCGTGATCTTTGTGGCATCACTTCGGCGACCATCGCGGATGCGACCGCCCACTCTCCACCTACTCCCATTGCAACAAAGAAGCGTAGGATAACCATATGCCAAGCGTTCTGTGCGAATGCAGTAACGCATGTGAAAAGTGAATAGAAAAGGATCGTCAGAATCATCGTTTTTGAGCGACCAATTTTGTCGCTGAGCATTCCGAAAAAGACTCCTCCAAACGCTCCTCCTAACAAGAAGCTTCCAAACCCCATATCATTCCAACTGGATACAGATGGGTCGTCGGGAGCGACTCCCAACAATGCAGGCATGGCATCGCGCATACTTGCTACAAAAATCTGTCCCTCAAAAATGTCAAAGACCCAACCGAGCGATGCAATCAAGAGCACTAACCATTGGTATTTGGTTATGCCTTCGTACCATTTCAGATTTTGTTCTTCGAGGTCGTTGCTCATTGGAAATCTCTTCGGACGAGGTCAAATCAATCAAAGTGAATAAAACGCACTATTGCAGACTCCGGCACAATCGCAAGTCTACTGTTGAGAATTGTTGATTTGCTGAGCAGAACTTTATATGTGAGCGAAGATGTGGCACGCTCATTGCATTATTGACAATTGTTGAGTGTTTCTTACTGTCGTTCTCATGGTGATTTGGATGTTTGTTCCGAATCAAAAAGGAAAGAACGTCAGCAGAATCAGCTCTTGGTAATCACAATAATCTCTTAGTGCTCAAGGGGTTACGATGAAGTTTAAGTTTATTGCTGCGGCGACAGTTTTCGCCATGATGTCTCTGTTTTCTTTATCTACGGTGCATGCGCAGGAGGAAGATCCGTCTCCGGCGCCTGTCGAAGTTGTAGAGTTAGATTCTGGAAACACCGCTTGGATGCTGACATCTTCAGCACTCGTGCTCATGATGACCGCACCTGGGTTGGCACTGTTTTATGGTGGACTCGTTCGTAAAAAAAATATCTTAAGCGTCATGATGCAGTGCGTGTTCCTGATGGGAATGATGTCCGTTCTCTGGGCTATCTGTGGATACAGTTTTGCCTTCGGAGGCACGAATCCTTACATCGGTGGGACAGATTTCATCCTGATGAATCAAGTCCTTCCAGATGGTGGGAACGATGCAATATGGGCAACAGAAATGATTCGCTTTGTCTTCCAGGGAATGTTTTTTATTATCACTCCTGGGTTGATTTGTGGAGCATTTGCTGAACGTATGAAATTCAGCACAATGTGTGTTTACTCTGCCCTTTGGGGGTTACTCGTTTATTGTCCGGTTTGTCATTGGGTCTGGTCCGATGCTGGTTGGTTGTATAGTGGGAAATATGAAGCTCTCGATTTCGCAGGTGGGACAGTCGTTCACATCAGTTCAGGAGTCTCAGCGCTTGTCTGTGCGATTGTACTCGGAAAGCGACTCGGTTTCGGACAAGCACCGATGCCACCTCACAACTTGACTTACACTTGTATCGGAACAGCATTGCTCTGGGTTGGCTGGTTCGGATTTAATGCAGGCAGCGCAGGAGCGGCTGACGCAGCGGCGGTGAATGCCTTTGTTGCAACGCACCTGGCTGCTGCAGCAGGCGTGCTTGCCTGGTCTGCGATGGAGTGGTTCAAGCACGGACGTCCAAGTGTTTTGGGAGCTTGTTCTGGTGCGGTCGCTGGTCTCGTTTGTATCACTCCCGCAGCTGGTGCAGTCAACCCAATACATGGAATCATTCTTGGACTAGCAGCTGGAGTCGTCTGCTTCTTTGGTTGCACGTCCATCAAGAATAAATTTGGCTACGATGACTCACTCGATGCGTTTGGAGTTCATGGTATTGGAGGAATGTTAGGAGCTGTCTTAACGGGTGTCTTCGCAACAAGTGAATTGGGAGCAACTGGTGGTTTGATAGAAACTGGCGAATTTGGTCAAACATTGAATCAGATTATCAGTATTGTTGCGACAGCAGTTCTGGCGATTATTGTCACATTCATTCTCTTGAAAATTCTCGATGCCACGATGGGGTTAAGAGTCACTCAAGAAGAAGAACTGCAAGGACTGGACGTGACACAACATGGAGAAGAAGGATATATTTTCCTTTAGCATTCATCTTCATCAAGTTGATTGTCTCATACAATGAGCTATAGGTGGAAATGATTGTTCGGTAAGTTATCTTTCCGAGTCAATGATTTGAAAAAATGATATTCAATACGGAGAACTCTAGGCACAGAGTTCAGAGTTCTCCGTGATTTTTCCAAAAGGACGATGCGATGAAAAAAATCGAGGCAATTATCCGGCACTTCAAACTTGAAGAAGTTAAGGATGCTCTCACCGAAGCTGGCATCTCCGGGATGACAGTCTCGGAGGTCAAAGGGTTTGGACGTCAAAAGGGGCATAAAGAACAATATCGAGGTGCGGAATACACGGTCGACTTTGTTCCTAAAGTGAAAATCGAAATCGTTGTCGGTGATGATGAAACTCAAAAAGCAATTGATGCCATCCTCGCCACTGCCAGAACTGGTCAAATCGGTGACGGGAAAATCTTCGTCAGTGAATTGACCGAAGCGGTTCGTATTCGAACAGGTGAAACAGGCGGTGAATCACTGTAAGCAATTTATTAACCAGAAACTTCAATTGCAGGAATGTAGGTTCCCCCCAGGGAGCGAACTTCGTTCAAGGTATTGAAGTGTGGAAATGATAATCAGTTGCAGTAACCGATAACGAAGAAGCCCTTTTGAGGGGAGGATGAGAATTATGCAGAAAATTGAAGCGATCATTCGCCACTATAAACTTGAAGACGTCAAGGCAGCACTTACCGAGAAAGGAATCATCGGGATGACGGTCAGCGAAGTCCGTGGTTTTGGTAGGCAACGCGGTCATAAAGAACAGTATCGCGGTGCGGAGTACACAGTCGACTTTCTCCCTAAGCTGAGAATGGAAATCGTCCTTGATGATACTCAAGTTCAAACTGCCATCGAAGCAATTTCGGAATCTGCGAAAACAGGACGCGTCGGCGATGGAAAGATCTTCGTCTCACCAGTTGCTGAAGTCATCCGAATTCGCACAGGAGAAACTGGACTGGAAGCAGTCTAAGAATTCGTTCGGAAGAAAAATTCCCAATTTCACATCAGCCGATGGGCGTTAGTGTCCGGTTTCACCCAACCGGGAACTAACGCGTCCGGCTGATTCTTTTCCTATAATCTTAAAGAAACCCTATTGAAGTTGGCAAACGAAGCTTCGTCTCGAAGTAGCAGGGTTTATTTCGGTTTTCACCCTTGGCAAGCGTTCGTTCATTGAGTCTCGTTTTGGTCACAAAAATGGGCTCACTGCGGTATTCGTATCTAAACACATTTCTCAGCGAGTGCATTGACCGAGTTCGCATTTCCGAATGCGAAGAGGCTGTCTCCCGGTTCAATAATGGCTGTCCCTTCAGGGGCGATGATATGCTTGCCTGAAGTTCTACGGATACCGATGACCATAATGCCTTGTTCGCGCAAATCAGTTTTCGCGAGTGGCTTACCGATATATTGACTATCTGTTTGGATTTGAATTTCTGCAAGTTCCAGATCGCTGCCGCTTTCATCTGTGATTTCCAGAAAATCTTCAATGCTCGGATTCAGCATGAATCTTGCCATCTTCATGGCACCGCTGCTGAATGGAGAAATCACACGCGTTGCACCAGCTCGCTGAAGTTTTTGAATAGCACTCGCTTCGCCAGCGCGAGCGACAATTTGTAATGATGACGACAACAACCTCGCAGAAAGTACAACGTAGACATTGTCAGCATCTGTCGGGAGAACCGTTGCCAGCGATTGAGCTCGATCAATCCCCGCTTTAGTGAGGACTTCATCATCGGTTGCATCGCCATGTACGCCGAACCATTGTCGATCTTTACAGAGAGAAATTAAAAGCTCTTCATTATGATCGATAACAACAAACGGTTGCTTACGATTTGTGAGATACTCGCAGATCAGAATTCCCATGCGACCTAAGCCGCAGACAATGTAATGGTTTTTGAGTCCACTAAGTTCTCGGTCCATGCGTCGTTTCTCCAACATCAAACGAATATCTGCGTTAACAATAAGTTGCCCTAATTGAAAAACACTATATGTGAAAACTCCCACACCGCTCACGAGATAAACCATGACGAAGATCATGCCCGCTTGTGTGTCTGGCACATCTCGCGAGCCAACAGTCGTTAAAGTGATGATCGCTAGATAAGCAGATTCCAACCAATTCGAGTCCGTGAGTGTGTGAATGCCCACCGTTCCGAACAGGGTAATGCCCAGTAAGAGAACGGTGATGAGTATAAACTTTCGCATTCAATCTATTTCGAATCGCACCAAAAGTTGACGACGGACATGTTCACGCTTCAGTGATGATGGCTTTGACTTCCGCTTGAGTGAGAGGTTCTTTCAACCTCGCTCCGATTTGCGCTACAACGCGCCCTGCAACGTGAGATGCAAGGTGACCAGATTGCTTCCACGAAAGCCCATTAGTGATTCCATATAGAATCCCTGCGGCATACATGTCTCCTGCGCCGGTCGTGTCTTTCGCTGCGACCTTTGCACCTTCAATGGCAATGGTTTCTCCCTCGTGCATTAGCAACGAGCCATTCGCGCCGAGCGTTAAGGCGACATTTTCTGCGTGACTGTGAAGGTAGTGAGCACAGTCGATGGAATCATGCTTTCCAGTGATTGCACGAGCTTCATCGAGATTGCAGAAGACGAGATCAACCGGACCTTCAATCAGTTCTCGGAATTCGTCTCGATGATATTGAATGAGGAATGGGTCACTCACTGTGAAGGCAACTTTTACGTTGTTCTTCTTGGCAATTTCAATCGCTGCCAACGCTGCCGATCGAGTCGGTTCTTGCGTAAAGAGATACCCTTCAACGTAAACATACTTCGACTGCTTAATCCTCTCTTCGTCAAGATCATTAGGTCCTAAGGATGTCGATGCTCCCAGGCAAGTTAACATCGTCCGTTCAGCATCTTCAGTGATAAGAATGACACATGTCCCGGTTTGTCCTTCTCCTTTTTCGACGTCGAGATCAACACCGCGCTGCTGCATGTCATTGAGGTAAAAATCCCCGATGCTGTCATCTGCAACTTTACAACAATAAGACGCCTTCCCCCCAAAGTCTGCGATTCCCAACATGGTGTTCGCAGCGGAGCCTCCCGCACTTCGGAAGATGCCGTGTGAGGCGAGTGCATCCAAGACCCTGTTTTGGACCTCTTCGTCAACAAGAGTCATGACACCTTTTTGAAATTCGAGGCGTTCCAGGATTTCGTCTGAAACATTCGCTTGAATATCAACCAATGCGTTACCGACTCCATAAACATCGTACTTCACAAGTATTCCTTCAAGG
>JABJMI010000155.1 GCA_018659505.1 Planctomicrobium sp. | reverse complement strand
ACCGAAAACCTGAATTGATTGTTGCCCATAGCACAGGCTATCTAGTGACAATGCGGGCGCCGTGCCTCACTCAACAAGGTGACTGCGTCGCCGTGATCGCACAGGAAGTTGACCCTCAATCTCTTTGTGAATAACTAAGATTATGCCTCGAATCCTTATCGCTGAATGTAAGCAGGAAGTTTCGACTTTCAATCCACACTTCAGCGGCTATGACGACTTTGCTATCCGAAAAGGGAAAAGAATTCTCGACTACCATCGGACAGTGCGCAATGAGGTGGGAGGTGCGTTGCAGGTTTTTGATGCGGTGCGAGATTTGAAAGTCGTTCCGACGTACAGTGCTTTTTTTATCACTTCCGGTGGGACGCTAGCAAAGCAAGCCTGGGATCGCATTGCTGGAGAGTTTCTCGATAGCATTCGCACGGCACCGCCGGTAGATGGGGTCTACTTCTCCATGCACGGCGCAATGGCGAGTGAAGAGGAACTCGATCCTGAAGGTTGGTTGCTGGCCGAAACTCGGAAGATTCTTGGAGAAGAAATTCCGATTGTGGTCTCGCTGGATTTGCATGGAATCCTGACGGATCAGATGTTGCAGTACAGTGATGCTGTCGTTGCATTCCATACGTATCCGCATGTCGATTTTTTCGAAACCGGTCAGCGTGCCGCGCGTCTGTTGCTGCAAATTGTGGCAGGCGATGTGAAACCAGTGACAGCCAACATTCCGATCCCTGCTCTTGTCCGTGGTAACGAACTGATCACCGAGACTGGACTTTTCGGTAAGAGTATCTCCATCGCACAGGAGGTGGAAACGAACCCGCGAGGACTTTCCGCTGGAATCATGATCGGCAATCCGTTCACCGACGTGCCGGAACTTCAGACGAACTGCTTTGTCGTGACAGACAATGATCCAGAATTGGCTCAGCGCGAGGCTCTGAGAATTGCAGAATCATTTTGGAGCAATCACGAAGCGATGCAAATGCCGTTGGTCACCCTGAAAGAAATGGTAGAGCTTGCTCAGGCAAACGAGCGAGGCACGCTTGCCCTCGTCGATGCCGCCGACGCCACCAGTTCGGGAGCCTCTGGTGATAGCAATGCGATCTTAAGAGCCTTGCTAAACGCCGGATACACAGGGAGAACGTTGATTCCGATTGTCGACGAAGAGACTGTCCAAGCGGCGTTTACCGCAGGAATTGGAGCAAAGATTCGAGCGACCGTGGGTGGGAAAATTGATCCAGAACGATTTCGACCACTGACTCTTCAGGCAACAGTTCGTTTGCTCTCTGACGGGAATTTCCACAGCGAATCGTTCGGAGAGGAATGGTCGGCAGGACTCACAGCGGTACTGGAGGCGAAAAACTTCACACTGGTCGTAAGTAGTCGATCTGTCAATCTTTACGACCGTTCGTTCTTTTTCTCGCATGGGCAAGATCCGAAAAGATTTGACGCCGTCGTTGTCAAATCACCACACTGTCAGCACCATATGTATGCCGAATGGTGCTCAACGATGGTCCACGTCGATGCTCCCGGTTCATCAAGTGCAAACTTACCAAGCCTCGGACACACTCGCTGTCCACGTCCAATCTTCCCTTTGGATGAAAACGTTACGTTCGATCCACAGACTAAACTATATCAACGGTCACAATAAGTCCTATGAAAATTCGAGAAATACGCTGTGCCGGTTTACGTGGAGCGACGCCTGAAGGTGGTTGGAGCCACGAAATTCGTCCGGAAGATTGCGTTCATACGCTCATCGCCGTTCACACAGATGAAGGCGCCGTCGGTCTCGGTAGCGTGTTCACGAATGATGCGCTCGTGCAAGCTGCTTTGGATGTTTTGGAGCCGTTGTACCGAGGAGAGAATGCGCTTGAACCGGAACGCGTGAGTGAGAAACTGCACCAACATATGTTCTGGCTGGGGCGCGGCGGTTCGATCACTCACACGATCAGTGGGATTGATATCGCCCTCTGGGATTTACTTGGAAAAGCGACCGGTCAACCGGTCGGACGATTGCTGGGCGGGCGGTATCGCGAGCGTGTACAGCCGTATGCATCCCTTCTCATGGATGAACCGGCAAAGTTACACGACCATTTGTTAGAAGTGAAATCAGAAGGCTTTCGTGCCTTCAAAATCGGTTGGGGACCATTCGGTCATCACGGAGCTGCGAGCGACGAAGCAATTGTGAAGGCTGCACGCGAAGCGATCGGCACAGATTCAAAACTCATGGTCGACGCCGGTGGCAGTGATGCGTATTGGCCTAACGATTACAAATGGGCACTGAACACTTCAAAGATGCTCGCCGAATACGATGTCCATTGGTTTGAGGAACCGCTACTGCCGGACGCGCTCGAAGACTACGCAAAACTGCGCGAGCATTCCTCGGTCCCGATCTCCGGGGGTGAAGTGTTCACACGCCGTCAGGAATTCCGTCCCTGGTTGAAAGCCCACGCGTTCGACATTGTGCAGCCAGACGTTACGAAAGTCGGCGGCATCAGTGAGGAACGCCGCATTGCCTGGATGGCACAAGAACAGGGAATCCGCTT
>JABJMI010000566.1 GCA_018659505.1 Planctomicrobium sp. | reverse complement strand
GAACGAAATTCACGCTCGACTGCTCGAAGAAGCACAAGCGATTGAAGTTGAAGATCGTGAAATGTGTGCAGCCATCGGTCAACATGGTGCCACTCTTATTGAACAAGGAACTGGAATTCTCACCCACTGTAATGCTGGCGGTCTTGCCACAGCAGGTGATGGAACAGCACTCTCTGTGATGTTTGCGGCTGCTGCTCAAGGCAAGGATATTCACGTCTACGCTGATGAGACACGTCCCCTGCTGCAAGGTGCTCGACTGACCACTTGGGAACTGCAACAACGAGGCGTTCCGGTAACGCTCATTTGTGATTCGATGGCAGGGCAAGTCATGAAAGAAAAACGTGTTCAGGCAGTCATTACCGGAGCAGATCGAATTGCAGCCAACGGAGATGCTTGCAATAAAATCGGAACCTACTCCGTCGCTGTCCTGGCGAAGGCTCATGGAATCCCTTTCTACGTCGCAGCTCCTTCAAGTACATTTGACCTCTCATTGGCGACAGGAGATCAAATCCCGATTGAAGAACGAATGTCTGAAGAAATCACCGCTGGCATGGGAAAACAGACAGCCCCCGACGAGACGAACGTCTACAACCCCGCCTTCGATGTCGCTCCAGCCGAGTTAATCGAAGCAATCATCACAGAAAAAGGAATCATTAGTCCGGTCACCACCGAAAACGTCGCAGCGATGCTTAAGTAGCGAGATAGAAGTAAGGTCCGCTACACAGACCATATACAGGTTTCGGTCCCGTCTTCGGTCCGCACAACGGACCCTACGTCGCTCGTGCATTTTTCAACGAGGAGTGAAGCAAAGTGTTAGCTTGATGAACAACTGCAAAGTTTGCGCTTCACTTGGCATAACAAATCTCTTAACCTGAGACCGACCCGTTTAGCGATTTCAAACCGTTCAAAACTAACCTATCGGGTCGGTCCAGGTTAGCTTAGGCGTTATGCGGTGTAGTGCGAATTCTCCCCTACTGAGAATAACTCCAATGGAAAATTTTCTCATAGGCGTTCTGGCGAGCGTAGTTGCTGCTGTCATCATTGCGTTGGTAGTTAAGTTCGCATGGCCTACTTTTCAGAATTGCTTCCTATACAACGGGATCCAAATCGCAGGAACATGGGAAATTTTTGAACAACGCGACGGGAAAACGACGAAGGCAGGTCAGATAAAACTTGCACAAACAGGGCGTATGATCACTGGAGAAAGCGTTCGATCCAAAACACGCGGCGGGAAGAAGGCCAATCGAGAATTCGAGTACAGAGCGCACATCCATAAAGATCAAGTTACACTATTGTTTGAGGATACACACGGGGTAGGTTTCGATTCTGGAAGCTATGTATTTATCGTGCAAAACAACCGACTAGAAATGGAAGGCATGGCGACATTCCAAGGCAAATTCGAAAACAAAATTGTCTCCGAACCACGCACACTCAAAAAAATACCGAATTAGGTGGCGGGGTGGCATGTTTAACGGTTTTGGGTGCCATGCTTGCATCGCGCAGCAGGGCAAGCATGCGGTGTGTTCGGTTCACTCTATAATCCACCCGTAATCTCCGCCGGGTGCCACTGACGAAATTACTTGTTGTCAGAAATTTGCTTGATATTGGGTGCCACTGGCTCCGCCAGTGTCGATGGGTGTTTAGCAAGTAGGATGCGTGAAGCCTTTACGTAACGCACCACCATAGACTCTCATCAGCAAAAATTATCCGTTTGCTGGCATATCGGATCGTTGGACAGGAGCCCGCTGCTCTGTCGGGTTTTCAACGTCTGCTGCTTTGTTTAGACTTGAGGTTGATTCAACCCTTCACTTCACCGGCTCGCGTGCCTGGTGAACTTAATCGTTATCTGGCTTAATCATGGACCACTCGCGATCAGAAGACTGGCTCGGACTGCTACGAAACACGGTGGCATCATATCGCGAGATGATTGACCGTACGATTGAACAACTCTCCGACGACGAACTCTTTGCTCGCCCTGCTCCAGGCATGAACTCTGTTGCGATTGTTTTGCGTCATCTGGGCGGAAATCTTCAAAGCCGTTGGACGGACTTTCTGACTACCGATGGCGAGAAGTCGAGCCGCAATCGAGATACCGAATTCGAAGACTGGGACGGGGATCGTGAATCATTGCTCCGTTTCTTTAATCAAGGATGGAACGCACTTACGACTGCCCTGGATTCGATTAATGATGGAAATGTTGGCAACGTTATCGAAATCCGAGGCGAGCCTCACTCCATACCACAGGCGTTGGTGCGATCCATCACCCATTTGACTTACCACGTTGGGCAAATTGCGATGACAGCTAGAATGGTTCATCGGGGAAATTGGAACTGGCTGACTGTCGCACCTAACGAGTCCAAACAGCACAACGAACGGACTTGGGGAACAGCGGAGAGTCGCAGCGTTTTCTCAAAAGGTGACGACGTCAGATAACATACTCTATGGCCTTTTTTGTTAAGTTTCTGTAGGGCAGGCTCCCGCCTGCCTTCCTCGGCTGCAAAGTGAGTAGGGTACGTGAAGCCTTTGCGTAACGCACCAAAAGGGACTCTCATCAGCAAAAATTTTCCGTTCGTTGGCATGACAAATCGTCGCACAGGAGCCCGCTGGTCTGTCGGGTTTTCAACGTCTGCTGCTTTGTTTAGACTTGTTGTTGTTCAAACATTCACCTCACCGGGTCGCGTGCCCTGTGAACTTAATCGTTAGG
>JABJMI010000803.1 GCA_018659505.1 Planctomicrobium sp. | reverse complement strand
CTTCGTCAACGAGATCAGAAAGCTCCGAGAGAACAATCCAACTTTTTTCTGGCAAAGAGTCGAGGAAGCTTGCATTGCCCAGCGAATTCGTCGCAGTCTCATCAGTCGGAGCGACGGCAACTAATTGAATTTCTTTGGCATCTTCAACTTTGCGTTGAGTCTCTACATCGAACCACCGCAGCGAGTCGACCTCATCACCAAAAAGTTCCATTCTCAATGGATCAACAGCTTCAGGTGAGAAGATATCAATGATCCCACCATGCACCGAAAATTCACCCGGCATTTCAATGGCGGGGACTCTCTCAAAGCCCCGGTCAACCAGCCACCGTAAGAGTTCATCTGAATCGAGAATGTCCCCCACTTTGAGCGTTTTCGTTCCAGCAAGTCGTTCTTCCTGCGAAGGAACCGGCTGCAAAAGTGCTGGTAGAGCAGAGACTATTATTTTCGGCGGCGAATCAGATTCCAGCTGCTGCAGGACACGCAGTCGCGCACCGAAAATAGCATCCGAGACTGAATGCTCTTTAGGAAGCGCTTCCCAGGCAGGAAACACAACCGGAGGTTCTTCAACCAACGAAGCAAGATCGACAGCGTAATCTTCAATCTCGCTGATTCTCGGCAGCACAATCAACAGCGGACCAGAACACTCTTGAGAGATCGCAGCCGCTGCGAGCGCGCACGATGATCCCCAGGCGCCGTCGATTGTTCCACTGTTCCCCCGCTGCATCGCAGCGACGATCTCTTGAAAAGAATCGACCGCCCGTAACGTCTCAATCAGCTCCGGCAATCCCCGGATGACAGCCGCCTTCCCGGACATAAAAAGAAATGTAGCAGTGACGATATCAAGAGTCTATTCTGTTGGCGACGAATCGTCTGGTCTTTTGCCTTGTGCAGCAATTTCCATTGTGAGAAAATAGCAAATGTGACTGAAAGGCGACACAAAAACACGTTGCAGATCGTTCCAATCTTATTGATTTCTCTCCATCGGAATTTACCATGACCAACCAATTCAGCCAAATATTCTTAATAATGCTGAGTTTCCTATCCTGTCCGATTTTGGCAGATCAGCCAACGCCGCCAGAAGGATTCAAAGCTATTTTTAACGGTAAAGATTTGACTGGTTGGCATGGATTGAATCCTCATGCCGGGGCGAAACTGACTGGAGAGAAAAAAGAAGCAAATCTCAAACAACAGCGAGAAGAGTTCGCTGACCATTGGCGCGTCGAAGACGGAGCTTTGGTCAACGATGGTCATGGTCCCTACGCCAACACTGACCAAGACTTCGGAGATATCGAACTAAGACTGGAGTATAAAACAGTCGCCAAGGCGGACAGCGGCATCTATCTGCGCGGAACTCCACAAGTTCAAATTTGGGATTCGAATCAAAAGTTCAATCCAGAACGCCCTACAAGAAAACCTCATCTCGGATCGGGTGGATTGTTCAATAATTCCCCTAAAGCTGAAGGACGTCACCCACTCCTTGTGGCGGACAAACCATTCGGTGAGTGGAACACGTTCCGCATCCGTCAGATCGGCTCAACCACCTGGGTCTGGTTGAACGACAAACTCGTCGTCGACGGTGCGAAAATGGAAAACTATTGGGACCGTAAAAAAGTGTTACCCGCCACTGGTCCGATCATGCTCCAAACACATGGCGGTGAAATTCGCTGGCGGAATATCTTTGTCAAGGAATTCACGAAAGAGCAAGCAATGATGTTGATGATGGATCATTTGCAGAAAAGCCAACGACAATCAGAATAATGAAGAACTCTCGAAATTTATTGAATTGAACAGGCGAATGGATTACGTTTTAAGAGATTGTCAGAATTGTAGAAGCCACTGTTCGGACAAAAAAAGCTTGCAAAACCTCAGCTTAGTCTGGACAACCGAAGCTCTCAATTCAATTTTTGATTCTCCCTCACATTATTTGATGATCGTTTTACATTAGAATCGAAGTTTGGTTGATCAACTTGTGTTTCGATGGACGAGTGATTACTTCTAATACAGGGTTAGATATCGATTGAAGCGGTCAAGAAGTCTTGAGTTACATCTTTTATAAATAAGGTTTCATTGTTTAAAACCATACGAAACTGTGTTTTGACAATTCTAGCCACACTGGCTGGCTGCTCGAAGAACACTACACCAGTACAAACACCTTCAGCGGCTTTAACGAAGACGCTGGTCGCTGTGCGCGGCGATAAAGAAATCAATCTTCTGCTATTGAAACTTCTGCGTGCTCACGGTCTAAACGCAACTACTCACGTTGGCTGGATTCGTATCGCCAATCGACCTTACATTTGTGGGGCGATTGCCCGTGAATTGCAACCAACTTCAACTACCAAGAACATTCAAATCGACATCTACGTTGCATTAGAATCTGGTCGCATTCTCGTTGAATCTTTTGCTGGTATTGGAGAGACAAAAGAAGACGCGATTGTCGATGGAATTCATAATTTTACGATAAATTCTTTTCACGTACTTCTAGCAGCTTTTTATGTTGATGAAGACGATGATCAAGTCGAAAAAGAGAAGTGGAAGATCAATGGGCAAATGAGACGAGTGACTATTGGGAACATTGGAATACGAGGGACTACACCAATTCCCGATTCCCCACCTACCGAGTGGTTTCAATCTCTAGAAAATGCAATTAGAGATTCTGAACTACCAGCCGGTACACACTGGGTCCGTTGTTACTACGGGCAAATGCAGAATGAACCCCTCGCCGTTGAAGTATTACTAGATAATGAAGATTGGCCCACAGCGCGAACGAAAATGCAACAGCACGACTGGCCAAAATCTGAAGACTACTACAGTGTTCGCATTTTCTTGATAATCCAAGATGATGAGAGTGAAGAGGAAAAAATAGATTTGCTATCAAAGTGAGCCCCTTGGAGAGGGCGAAATTCATCTCCCTAACCAGCAAACGCATCACATTGCTTACTCCCACTCATCTGCGATACATGCTGTTATCGTACTTTCTTCATAATGCTTTCTAGAAAGCCCAGTGTTTCGAAGTTCCTCAT
>JABJMI010000084.1 GCA_018659505.1 Planctomicrobium sp. | reverse complement strand
AGTGCGAAGCAGGTCGTCAGGCATGCACGGGAAAGAGCTTGGTATCCTTTGGTTAACTCCCTGGGAGAGACATCTAGTCCTCCGTACTCATTAGGGACAAACCATTGCATCACGCCGGCTTCAGCGAGCCATTCAAGTTGCTCAAACGGCCAAGAATTGGAAGCGTCGACTTGAAGGGCGTTGGCTGTCAGCTTTTCTAAAAGTTCATCAAACGTCACAATTTTGCTTTCAGGAAATTTGTATTACTCATTAAAAGTGAGCGGTAGAAGAGGGGATATCCTAATACAAGCACGACGCGCGAGCGAGTGGATCGATGTGCTCACTTACGGGCGCTAGTAGATTCGAGGTCATCTAAGAGTTGAGTAGATGTTCGTGAGTAGAGTCGTTTCGAGAGTATGGTCTCCTTGGCTTGTTGCGAAAAGGTAACTTTAACGACAGATGCCTCTCTTTCGAATTTCCGAAAAGAGAATCACCATTCTTTGATGCGATACTGTGATCTCCATCGCTTGGAACATTTGCTCTCATCCCATAACCTACCTGCAGAATACAATTCGCTGCGGGAGCTTTATCTCTGAAGATAATGGTCGCGCCCGACGGCATTCCAATTTTCACTATTAAACGGAGCGCGCAAGGTGTCTGAACTGGGACTTGCCAATTTTCAAAAAGAAACCGAATTCCTGATCGGGATCGATTCCGATGGTTGTGCTTTTGATTCGATGGAGATCAAGCATAAAGAATGCTTTATTCCCAACTTTATCAATCATTTCAACTTACAGCCAATTTCGAAATACGCACGTGAAGCTGCTGAATTCACCAACTTGTACTCGAAGACCCGCGGTGCCAATCGCTTTCCAGCGTATCTTCTAGCCCTGGATCTATTAGCTGAACGCCCTGAAGTTCAGCGACGTAATGCGAACCTTCCACAATTACAAGGCGTTCGCGACTGGGTTGAACGAGAATCCAAACTCGGTACGAAGACCATCGGACCAGAATCCGAGAAAACTGGCGATCCAGACTTGAAACAAGCTTATGCCTGGTCGAAAGCTGTGGACGACACCGTTAATGAACTCGTTCATGGCGTCCCACCGTTCCCGGGAGTACGAGATGCGCTGCAAAAGATGGGTGAGAAGGCTGACCTGATCGTTTGCTCAGCGACTCCGAACGGGGCACTACAAAAAGAATGGACTGAACACGATATCGATCAATACGTAAAGTGCATTTGTGGTCAAGAAGCTGGCAGCAAGAAGGAATCCCTTTCTGCTTGTAAAGAGATGGGCTACGAGCCGGAGAAAATGCTCATGATCGGCGATGCCCCCGGCGACATGAAAGCGGCTCAAGCAGTCGGAGCGATGTTCTATCCTATTAACCCAGGGCATGAAGAAGATAGCTGGACTCGATTCCTGGATGAGTCCATCGACCGCTTCTTCGCAGGCACGTTCGCTGGCGAGTATCAAGACAAACTCATTGCAGAGTTCGATAAATACCTCCCGGAACAGCCACCTTGGAAGTAAGCACAGTGAAGTCAAATTTACAGCCCCGCAGGTGAAGACCTGCGGGGCTTTTTTGTTGTGGGTTTGCGGAATAAAGTAATACCAAATCACTGGCGAGGGGGGTATTGTTGAATCCATAAAGCATGACTCACGCAGAGCCGCAGAGAGCGCAGAGTTTTAAGTTTTGTCTCTGCGAGCTCAGCGGCTCTGCGTGAGATAATTTTCACTTCATCTTTGCGGTTCGAAATACCCACTCGCTTGCGCGTCGTGCTTGTAATTGGTGATTCGTCTTCGATGCCGATGTGTTGAGTTTCGCTCAGCATTACTCAAACTACAGTCATTCGGAGAGGTCTCGCAGTAAGCGATATTATCCTTCAATACAGCATCGGGAAGTCCACGATGAAGTGGGCGGCTAAACGGACATCTGTATGATTTTTTACTCAGCAACCTTGATACCCCGATTTAACCTCAACCCCGGGGGCGTAGTTCGTTCCAGGTATTAACGTGCGGAGTTAATAAATTTATCTGTCTCTTGATGAAATCTTCTAACTGCCGTGGTCAACGATCTTTACGATTTCCACATCCATCGTTGTTCTTGGAAGTTCGATTTTGACTTTGTCGCCGACTTTCTTGCCCATCATCGCTTTCGCGATGGGGCTGGATGTTAGGATTTTCATGACCGGACCGTCGTAGTCTTCTTCGCCAGGACCGACGAATTCGTAGGTCTCTTCTTCGTCCATGTCGAGATCGTTAATCGTCACAGTGGAACCGTATGTGACTACGCCTTTGGGCATATCGGCTTTGTCAACAATCTCACATTGTGAAAGTTTGGTTTTCAGCTGCGCAATCTTGGCTGCAATCCGACCTTGTTCTTCTCGTTGACCGTGGTACTCCGCATTTTCCTTGAGATCACCCTCGGCACGTGCTTCAGCGATGTTCTCCGCAATTTGCGGCATGACATCATCTTCCAGATGTTTGATCTCAGCTTTCAGTTTATCAAATCCTTCACGGCTGATCGGTTGACGGATCATTCTTATTCCTCAATTTTTATATGGTTCAGTTCACGATGGGTGAGATGGAAATTTTATGGTTTCCGGGATCTCCACCAGTCAAACTGAGTATCACAAAGGTTTTTTCAATGGCATAAAAATAACACGGAACGCGACATGTGATGTCAAGCTCCGTGTTGGATATTGCTCGTAGGGATGTGCGAGGTACTGTCCACTGCTTTATGCTAAAGGGACAAGACCTCTTATCATACATCGTGCGAGGTGTATGAGTATTGTGTTAATTGATTTCGGTCGAAATGTCCAGTCTTTTCGGTAAGTGAAAGTGATTTGAATCCTCTGCCCGCATCGGAATTTGACCATTCAGCCAGAACGAGTCATGGCTCTTCACTTGGTGATAGCAGCCCGATTCTCCAATTCCAAGCTCCGTAGTTGAGTCCGTTCTTGTCTTTTTCCCACATTCCTTGAAAGACGAACCTTAAATCCTTTGGATCAATCGTAAGCGTTTGATCATTGCTCGCACGAATCAGTTCGCCATGGCTGACGTTGTCTGTCCAGGGTTGAACCCCATCAGCTGGCGAAACATTTTTCCAACTGGCAAATGGTTGCTCGGCAGTCGCTGCCAGTGGACGCCATTCACCATCGAGCCGATCAGCGATATAAGCTTTGAAATAGCGCCGACCGTTTACTTCAATTAGGGTTAAATATTGACTCGTTCCTTGTATCGTATAGGTGTGGCTGGCTTCGAAGATGTCTCCTTGTAGAGCGAGCGTGTATTTACCAAATCCATGAGGGAATTCCTCAATCGGAGTTTGCAGACGCCACATCTTACCGTTATTCGTTGTGATGAATAGATACGCTGTCTTTGCATCGCAAATGACCCAATAATCGAGCCCACCTTTTCCTCGTGGATCATCATCGCCACCGTCAAGGATCACCTTCGCTTTTGTCCACGAGTTTGGGTCTGCTATTGTTTTAGTTGTGGAGTAAGCAACCTGCATTTTCTTCTGCCCCGGAACTCCAACCTGATAGATTAAATACCAGAGTTGCTGAGGTTCGAAATAGAAAACCTGCGGGGCACAGAAGTAGTCTCGGTCACTAACTTTCAACAAAGTTCTTTTACTGTCGTTCGCTTGCTCCCAATCAGTGAAAGAGCAGTGTTCCATGACTGATTTCCCTTGCAGCTTCACCGTCATGAAGACATGCCAATTCCCATTATGAAAAACTAACGAAGGGTCTTTCTGGGCATGCGAGCGCGCAACGTCCCGATTTTCAGGTGAGATCAAGGGAGCAGAGTAAGTCCATCGCTGCGGGAGAAAACTTTTGACATCTTCTGCATGCAGAGTTCCAGGCAAAACGAGCAAGACAGTGAATAAAATTCTGGACGACATCCATCTCTTCCTTTTGAAGTTTGCAACAGTTCTCAGTGTTGAAACTATTAAATAACCACGAAACACACAAATGACACGAAAAGAGCGATTTGAGTAGTGCTCATCTTATCCTGTAGATCATGTCTGCTTACTTTCGTGTCATTCGTTTATTTCGTGGTTCAGAAACTGTCTTTTCTTCCGGGTCAGTTCAACAGTTTCGGAAGTTGATTCTGGTTAGTCTCCCATTACTCGATAGGCATGTCGGAGATCTTTAGTATTGTTTCCTGCACGAGAAGATCGTGATCATAAGAGTAGCGGGGGTCTTGCTCGTGGCGGATCAGGCGGGCGAACTCTGCGATGTCTTCGTTGTAGCGTACATACTTCGGAAGTTCGACGTCTTGCCAACCCTTGCGGAAGCGTCCTCGGTCTTCCGTTAAGGCAAGCTTGGCGGACGGGCTTGGCATGGGGCGTATTTCCAAGGTTCCTGCCGTTCCACAAACCACGAGTTGACGACGGGCAAAACCATCGACGTCGTCGCAACTGCAATGCAATGTTGCATGAGCTTTGGGGTACCCAAAGACCGCCAGCATGTTGTCCACGTAACCGTCATCGATTGGCGAACTATGTTGGTTCAGAGTATGGATAGATTCTGGTCGTCCGAGTAGATGCAACACAATATCGAGCATGTGACCTCCCAGCTCGAACATAATCCCGCCGGGTT
>JABJMI010000058.1 GCA_018659505.1 Planctomicrobium sp. | reverse complement strand
TACGAGTGAGGTCCATCGGGCAGACGTAGATGGGGATATGAGCCTGTGTTAGCGGGACGTTCGCGGGATCGGTGATTGGCTTATCCAGATCCCATAGTTTAAGAAGATTTTCTTGATCGATGTGCGAAAGTATTGAGACAGCCCAGCTGTGGTGTTCTCCAAATTGACCATCTGGGGGATCGAAGTAGTAGCCAGCAGCGGGCAATCGACCATTGAAATGATCATATTGCGTCAAGCCAAATGTAATGTTTCGCAGGTTACTCAGGCACTTCGCTTTGCGTGCCGCCTCACGTGCTTGAGTAATCGCTGGAATGGAAATGGCAGCAAGCAGTCCGACAATCGCCATCACCACGATTAGCTCGATCATCGAGAACCCAAGCCGAGACCAATCCGATCCATCGCTTTTCCGCGATTCGTATCGCTTCATAATCACGCACCTGAAATCATTCATTGAGAATCCCTCAATTCACCGCTACATACCAACTTCACCAGAACACGGAAATCTACTGAGTCGTGGGAGGAGCCATTTAATCGAAAATCAAATTTACTCGACATGGATTTGAATTATAAAAAATATCGATTGCAATGAGGAGATTTGCTATTCTTGAACAAATAGAAAGATTGAGATGAGTTATAGGTTCGCCCATAAGACCCTTCATAGCTTCTTTCTTATTTTTCGTCCGCGGTTTATGAAATAAACAATTCCAATAAGAGCAACAGCACAAATATTCAGCCAAATAAGAAGTCGAAACGAAATATGTTTTTTGGAGGGAGATCGCTTGCTGATATCAGTGAGGGGGTCGAAGTTTTCACTTCTTTCCCGCCATCCCTCCGACTTGTTCATGAATTCTGAGACAGAGGTGTCATTCTGTAGAACGACTATCTTATCAAGAAGCATATCTGAAATTTGAGTCCCTTCACGAAGTATCATTTTAAATGCTGATTCGATATCAGCCGGAGATTCGGGGAATTCAACCTCAGTAGCAGTCAGATAATCTGTTCTCACGACTAAATCACCATGGAACAATTTTTGAATTGCTGACTGCGGGAATTTTTTTCCATCTTCAGTTTCAAAATAATTAGTGATCTCAATTTTAGTCACTAATATTTCATCCCAACTGATAGAAAACTCTTGTAGTGCTTTTGTTTGAACATTAATTACAAGTTGGGCAGAGAATCCGGGCAAATTCAAATTCGGTGTACTGTCGAGTTGAAAGGTGGTCCAATCAGGATTTCCATCATAATGCCCAGAATTTGTGACGGTACTATTTCCGACAAGATCCCACATTGTTACTCCTGAAACCATGTGATAGAAGGATGCGGGGCGAACGGGATCAGGTCGTCTTTCCATCCTTTCTAAGTTGAAAGAATTCGCAGTTGTACCAACCAAATTAAAATCATCGCCGTACATAAACTTTTCGTGAACATTACCTTTACTCCCACTAAGTGGCTCAAGCAACTCACGAGTCCCATCAAATGTCCATCGACAAAGAAATATCTTTTCGGGATCAGGAGTAACCAGTCCCGAGCCAACGCTGTTTGCCCTCTGCTTGACCAATTTCGTTACTTTTTCTCGATACTCTTCGTTAAACTTGGTTTCGATACTAAACTGACCCGTTACTGGTAAGCTCTCTTTCATGTTGTGAAGCATCTGTTCTAGAACAGGGAAACTTGAAGTTCCCCACGATTTGTGGGCGCCTGAAAGAGAGTTTATACTCTCAGGAAGGAAGTCTCTATGTCCAAGCCCAATCGTTCTTCTGAACCAACCAAGCGTCCACGTCGTACGTTCTCGGATGAGTTCAAGCGCGATGCTGTGAGCCTTGTCATCGATCAGGAGTACAGCCTCGCTGAAGCTGCCCGCAGTCTTGGTCTTCATTCGAATTTGATTCGCAACTGGAAACAGAAATTTATGGCCCAAAACAACGACCAAGCTGTTCTCTCGGAAGATGAAAAAGCGGAACTCAAACGGTTACGTGAAGAGAACCGCAAGTTGCGGATGGAGCGTGACATCTTAAAAAAAGCAACAGCCTTCTTTGCGAAGGAAAGCCAGTGAGGTTTCAGTTCATCAAAGAGAATGAATCATCCTTCGAGGTCGCAGCGATGTGTGAAACATTCGCTGTCTCCCGCAGTGGCTACTACTCCTGGAAGAAGCGACCTGCGAGTGTCACGTCGCAGCGAGCGGAGTCGCTGACGGCTGAGATTAAAGAGATTCACCTCAAGAGAAAAGAAGTGTACGGCTCGCCGCGAGTGCATCAGGAGTTGCTCGATGGTGGTCATACGTGTTGCGTGAATACCGTGGCAAAGCTCATGCAAAATGCAGGTGTGCGTGCCAAGACGAAGAAGAAGTTCATCGCGACGACCAACTCGAGTCATGATCGTCCTGTCGCAGAGAATATTCTGAATCGCAAGTTTGATTCGCCAACAAAACCGAATAAAGTCTGGTTGTCGGACATCACGTACATCTGGACCGAGCATGGCTGGATGTACTTGGCAGTCGTGCTCGATTTGTTCAACAGAAAAGTTGTTGGCTGGTCGTGTGATGACTCGATGACAACACAGCTGGTCTGCGATGCAATGCAGCAGGCCATTGACCGAGAGCGACCTGAAGGGAACGTCCTTTGTCACTCGGATCGAGGGAGCCAGTACGCCAGCGGGCAGTACCAGACTTTACTCAGAAAGAATGGCTTCACGTGTAGCATGAGCCGTAAAGGCAACTGTTGGGACAACGCTTCCATGGAATCGTTCTTTGGGACACTGAAGAAGGAACTGGTTCACCAAGAGCAGTATGAATCCAGAGTTGCAGCCCGCCGGAGCCTGTTCGAATACATCGAAGCGTTTTACAACACCATTAGAAAACACTCAGCCCTGG
>JABJMI010000938.1 GCA_018659505.1 Planctomicrobium sp. | reverse complement strand
CTTACGGAATGTAACGTTGCACGTCAAAGGTTCTTATGCGTTTGGTTATCTGAAAAGCGAAACAGGCAATCATCGCCTTGTTCGAATCAGCCCCTTTGATTCAGCAGGTCGAAGACATACTTCGTTCGCTGCGGTTGATGTTATTCCCGATCTGGGGGACATCGAAGTTATTGAAATCAACTGGGATAAAGACGTTCGTCAAGATACTTACCGTGCCAGTGGGGCAGGGGGACAACACGTAAACAAGACTGATTCTGCTGTCCGTTTAACACACTTGGAAACGGGTGTCGTGGCTCAATGTCAGAACGAACGCAGCCAGCATAAGAACCGAGCCTCCGCTCAAAAAATGTTGCAAGCGAAGTTATTCCAGATCGAACAGGAAAAACAGAGCGCAGCCACAGCTGCCCGCAGAGGTGAAAAATCCAAAATCGGTTTCGGCGGACAAACGATTCGCCACTACGTCTTGCAACCGCAGCAATACGTCAAAGATGATCGTATGGAACTGAAACTCAACAACCCGTTTGAAATCCTAGACGGCGATCTCGACGAATTGATCGAAGCTTACCTCCGTTGGAGTATTGCGAAGTAAATGTATAATGATGTCGCTTTTTTAACGCCGTTTAGCTGCCCACATCTAGTGGGCAATCCGATGTGCGTACTGAATAAAACAGACATCCCGTGGGATCTTGAATGAGGCTAATAACCGTATATTGGGTGCAGCGAAGCGAAGCCCAACTCAAGGCAGCTATGGATTTGATGACAGACATCGATGGGCACAACACCGAAGAGTGATGTATCGATGAATTCATATAATTCTTACGCTCTAATTGTTGGGTTGCGCTGACACACTGCATGTGGAAAGTGAAGTTCACCTTCAATTCGATATCGCTAAATGAAAACAGACTCTCCATAAGTTGGCTTCACCCAACCTACGAAGATATTTCGATTCCCAAATCCTCTACTTTGCGCTCTCGCCGGTTATACCAGTTATCCGAATCTTACAAATTTTGCGTATTTTCAGGACAGAATTGCCGATAACGATTGTAAGGCAGACTATCGGGGGTAAGTTCTGAGCGTTTTGCCTTCCTATATCGTGATATCAATCAAAATCGGTCATGATCCGCGTGAGCATCGGCAACGATTGCCACTCATCCCAGGATCGAGTACAGGGGCGGGAGCCTCATCTATCTGAGGACGGCACAATGAAACACATTCATCTTCTAGCAGCGGTTGCTTGTCTACTGCCTGCATTGTCAGCGAACGCACAAACTCCTGAGCCAACAATTCAACAGACTCGTGGGCTTAGAAACCACGCTTGGCAAGTCAGAGATGCAGCCGCTGATGCGTATGCACAACAGCATACTTATCAGACCACTTATGGTGGGCAGGTAAACGGTGCTCCTTATGGAGCAGGTCAGCAGTACGGTGCAGGTCAATCTTGCCCACCGAATTATTACGGTGGCGGATACTGCCGTGGCTACGGCAGCGATTTGTCCTGCTATCCTCGTCACAATTACACCTACGGATATCAACGCCCGCGAAATTTGGTTTATCCACAACAGAATGCAACGGGCGGAGCAGTCGTCTATCCATATTACACGCACAAAGGACCGAGTGACTTCTTTCAGAAGTAATTCACTGATGGTTCAATGAAATGAAAAAGCGGTTGTTCTTGATTCACAAGAACAACCGCTTTTCTTTTGTTAAGTCCCACACTTTAAGTGTGGGGCAAAATCGTTGACGAATTTCTTATTGAATTTCTTTGAGAACAACAAACGCGGAGCCACCTTGACGCTTCAAGTGCAACAAGATGCCATTGGAGATTGTTGTTTTTTCAATCGCATCGCTGAACTCTTTTATTGTGCTGACGGCAGTTGTGCCAACACGCTGAATTAAGTCGCCGGACTTCAGTCCCGCTTCACTCGCTGGTGTTCCACTCTTGACGGTTCGGACTACGATTCCAGAATCAACACCTTCCAGCCCAAGTTGTCTGGCGATGTCAGAATTCACTTCAACAACTTCGATCCCCAACGCATTGACGGCGACTTCCTCTTCTTCTTCAGGAGATTGAGACTTACGCAATCCACGCTTCATGGCAGGCGTGTAATCACCGGGCATCGCTTCCAGTTTGACTGAGATCGTCTTCGATTTTTCATCGCGAAGGACAACAGCCTTGTAGCTCTTACCAGGTTTGGATCGTTCAACGATATCGACCAAATCATCACGATCAGCGATTTCTTGCTCGTTAAATTTCATCACGATATCACCCGGCTGTAAGTCCGCTTTGGCTGCCGGTGTTCCACTCTTTACATCTGCGATCAATGCTCCTCGACCGGATGGAACATTCAATTGCTGCCGGAGATCATTTGAAATCTGTTGCAACTGAACTCCAAGATAAGACCGTTTAACAGCACCGTTGTCGATCAACTGATCTGCGACCCAACGCACCATGCTGGATGGAATGGCGAATCCGATGCCATCATAGCCTCCACTGCGAGTTGAAATGGCAGTGTTGATGCCGATGACTTCTCCGTGCAGATTGACCAAAGGTCCACCACTGTTACCGGGGTTAATTGCAGCGTCGGTCTGGATGTAATCTTCACGTTCGTTAATTCCGGGAGCACGTTCTGTGGCACTGATGATGCCAGCTGTCACTGTCGTTCCAACATTTAATGGATTGCCTAAGGCGAGCACCCAGTCACCGATCTGCATCGCATCACTCTCACCGAGAGACATAAAGGGCAACTTTTCATTGACTTCGATTCTCACGACAGCGACATCCGAACGAGGATCAAAGTTCCATGATTCCGCTTGAAACTCACGTCCGTCCTCCAGGCGAACAACGACTTTGTCCGCACCTTCAACAACGTGGCTGTTAGTGAGGATGATTCCATCTGGATTCACAATAAAACCAGAGCCTGCTCCGACCTGTTTCTGTGGCGTTTGCGGACTTCTGAACATTTCGTTGAAGCGGTCTTCTCCACCAAAGAACTTTCGGAACAGTTCCTCTTCCTGAGGAGAAAAATTGCGAGTTTGTGTCATTTGGCGGCTGGTTGTTTCTGTCGAGATCGAAACGACCGCTGGCAAGACATTCTCCGAGACTTCACGAAATGCGAGGGAGAGATCACTCGGTGAATGAGTTACAGGTGGAGCAAGTGCGGAAACACTTGACTGCTGAGATACGCTCACCCCAGCGATCCCCAAGCAGATCCCACCTGAGACCGCAAAGAGCATTAATACTTTTGTCTTCATCTTGGACATCGAAAAACCTCCTGAATAAGAGATGAATTAAATCATGTTGATTACAACCTGCAAGGCAATTCGCAGTTGCTCAATTGCCACTACTATTAGTTGCCGTAAGATTAAGATATCGTACTGAGTTTTTTATACAATTTTGAAACTGAGTCAAGAAATTCGCAGCGATTTGAGCTCTTTCGTTCGGAATGAATAAACTATATCTCAATTCCAACTGCAAGAATAATTTCCTGTTCAACCTGTGGTGATTGCAGGCATAAACTGCATCAAATTTATTATTACTGGTCAATGATTTTCGTCAATACTTTTCGTGGAACACCAATGTCAATAACGTGAACACTCCCGCAATAATCCCTTTCACCCTCAACGATGAGCCCCTGTTTCAATGCGACGAAAGTTGCCGTAATCGCAGCTTGAATTGTAGCTCCCTCAACTGGTCCTGTGTTCGAATCTAATCCCGACGGAACATCGACAGCGAGCACTTTTCGCTTCGAGTCATTCACGCATCGAATGACTTCCAAGTACGGGTCACGAGCTTTTCCTTGGACGCCAGTACCGAGAAGAGCGTCGACAATCCATTCGGATTGTTGAAGAACTTCTTCAAGTTGTTTCTTGTCATCTGGTAGATTCAACAGCTGATGAGAAATTCCACTCCGCTGAATGATCTGGAAGTTCGTGGCAGCATCACCAGCCAGTTTGTTGGGATTCTCAACAAGGAAAACTGAAACTGGTATCCCTTGATTATCCAGATTCCGGGCGATCACGAAGCCATCGCCACCGTTATTTCCTTTACCACAGAGAATGGTCACTTGCCCAAGAGGAGACTGCTGCACAAGAAGCTCTGCAACATTTCGCCCGGCGTTCTCCATTAAGATAATGCCCGGCACACCGAATTCGTTGATGGCAATTTCGTCGACGGCTCGACTTTGATCTCTTGAGAGAATGATTTCTTGCATTGGGAATCAACGAGTTCTAGAGAGTGAAACTTCCAACGTCCTACTTACCGAGACAATAAAAAGCCTCATCGCCTTCGTCGTCGAAATTCAGTCTTGTCCCGACAAACAACCGTTTGCCATCGGTGAACGACATGTCGATTTCTGAACCTTCGGAGGGACGGACTTGCCAGAGCAATTTCCCGTTCGACTTGTTAAGAGCGTAAACCTGACCTTCCATGGACGGTAGATAGATGACATCTTTGGTAATGAATGCCTGTTCGTAGATTGGTCCGCCGTACTTCTTTCGCTTCTCTGTCTTGGTGTGCCAGACTTTCTCTCCTGTTTCGATATCTAGACAATACAGGTTCGCATCACAGGAACCGATGAAAACATGTTCGCCATCGGTCGATGGTGATGCCTCGACGCGGCTATTCGTTTTAAATTTCCAGGCTTCTTTGCCAGTCTCTTTGTCGATGCAATAAACATGATCATCCTGGCTGCCAGCAAGGACATACTTTTCAGATATCGCAGGTCGACATAACATCCAACCTTGAGTATTGAACGCCCAATGACGTTCACCGGACAGGCAATCGATAGCAACGACACGGCATTGATCGAAGACTGAAAAGTAAACGATTTTGCCATCTGTTGAAGCGGCTCCGGGACGCGCGGGTTTGTCACCGAAGCGAGCACGATTTCCATCGAAGCCACGAGGGTCGGGCGGTGCATCATGCAGATAGTCATGCTCCCAAAGAATTTCTCCCGAATTAAGATCGAACGCATAAGCCTTTCCATTTGGACTGGCAGCGAAGATTCTCTCATTATAAATGACTGGAGTCGACAAACCTTGAATAATAGATTTTGACCAGAGGACTGCTCCGGAATGCCGTTCGACTAGAGCAAGACCGTCGTAGTGGCTGACAGCAATGAAGTCGAATTCTTCATTGGCAGAGCAAGCAAGTCCTGTCGTTCGCTCGGTTGGAATTTCGATATCCCAATGGTGCTCACCAGTCTTTGCATCGAATGATTGAAGGTTCTTGTCATCTGTGAGTAAGTAAACACACCCAGCATAGGTTGTTCCTTCTTTGACGTCCGTCGCTTGAAGGTTCCAAAGTGTCTTAACAGGAGTCTTCAATTCAAGAGACTCATGGACACCCGTATGGGATTGTCGAACCGTTAATTTCTGTTGGTTCTCGTTTTTCTCGTATGCGACGACAGCCAAACCTCCAATTGTCAGGAGAGCAACGATCAACTGTAGAGAAGGAATGTAAAATGTCATGATCGAACCTGATAGTAAAACTCTTACCGGAACTATCGTGAAATGATATCAACATTACCCGACGATTTCACGAAGTGCTTCTAAGAGTTTGGCGATCTCCACATCGGTTCCGACGGTGATACGCAGACCGTCGAGTAACCCTTCTGAGTTCTCGTCAGACGGTGCAACTCCATTCGGGAACTTCATGTAGCGAACCAAGATCTTGCGGTTTTTCAATTCTTGATAGATCTCGGCATGTGGCATGGTTGGATGTGTCGTCCAGACAAAGTTTGTTTGACTGGGAATTGGATTGAAGCCAAGTTTCGCAAGTTCATCAAAAAGATGAGTTCGAGTCGCGAGAATCTTATCACGATTGGAAAGCATCCAGTCCTGGTCACGGATCGCTGCCTCGGCGGCTGCGAGGGCGAGCATATCGCAATTGTAACTGTCTTTGACTTTTCGCATCCCAGCAGTTAAGTCGGGGTGAGCGATTGAAAAACCAAATCGAATCCCAGCCAGACTGTATGACTTGCTGAGTGTACGTGTGACGACAATTTGCTTGCCGAGTTCGGTGTGCAGCAATTCCATTCGGTGCGGTTCGTCAACGAAGTCTCCGTATGCTTCGTCATGTACTAAGATCCCTTGTGGTGGAACCAGCGATTGAATCACCTCGTGGTCCCAGTGATTTCCAGATGGAGAATTTGGATTCGGAACGAACAGCAATTTCGCCTGTTCGATGAGTGGCCAGTTCAGTCTGACGTTCCAACTCCAATTTGGATTAAGCCTTAATCTTGCGTAACGAGTTCCCTGAATTTCTGCCAGTGTTTCATAAAGAATGTAACTTGGATACGGATATGCAATCAGATCATTCTTATCCGCGAAACTTCTTATTAGAATTGTCAGGTTCTCGTCGCTGCCATTTGCAGGAAGAATCCAATCTGGATCGAGATTAAAAAGCTCGGCTGCGGCTTTGCAAAACCCCTTGCTGAGCGGGTCGGGGTACACATTCAACCGACCTTCCGCAGCTTGCTGAATCGCACTCACGACTCGAGGTGAAGCGGGGTAGGGATTCTCATTTGTGTTGAGCTTGACCCAACCAGTTTCTTGCGGTTGTTCACCAGGAATATAGCCATCTAGGGCTGCAATATCAGGACGAAATAGTGACATATCGTTAGGAGTTAGGAGTTAGGAGTTAGGAGTTAGGAGTTAGGAGTTAGGAGTTAGGAGTTAGGAGTTAGGAGTTGCGATTCATCG